>NZ_DATGCW010000030.1:0-9158 GCF_035311605.1 Saliniramus sp. | reverse complement strand
GCGCATGCCATGCAGGCAGGCGGGCGGGCGTTTGCCCGACAGCCTTACGGCCTCGCGAATTCCGACAGGCCGCGCTCCAGGATCTGACCCCGCCCCGGCTGGCCGGTAACAGCGCCGTCGCGGGCGACGACTTCGCCGCGGGCGATGGTCATGACCGGCCAGCCGGTAACCTCGAAACCCTCCCAGGGCGTGTAGTCGGCGCCGTGATGCAGGATTTCCTGGCGGATCGTCTCCTTGCGCGCCGGGTCCCACAGGGCGATATCGGCATCGAACCCGACCGCGATTGCACCCTTGCCGGGATAGAGCCCGTAGATCTTCGCATGGTTGGTGGCGCTGAGTTCGACGAAACGCTGCAGGCTGATGCGGCCCTTTGAGACCCCCTCCGAGAAGAGGATCGGCAGCCGCGTCTCGATGCCGGGAATGCCGTTTGGCACCCAGCGGAAAGAGGTGCGGCCCTTCGGATTGAGCTTGCCTTGCGGATCGTCATAGCGGAAGGGGCAATGATCGGAGGAGAAGGTCTGGAAGACGCCGGTGCGGATGCCCTCCCAGATCGCCTCCCAGCTCTCATGCTCGCGCGGCGGCGGTGAACAGACGTATTTGGCGCCGCTCATGGGATCGCCGCCCTGCGCCGCCTGGAGATCTTCCGCCGTGAGCGAGATATATTGCGGGCAGGTCTCGCCATAGACCTTGAGCCCGCGCTGCTGCGCCCAGCGGATCTGCTCCATCGCCTCGCGGCCCGAGACATGCACGATCATCAGCGGCACATCGACGAGCTCCGCATGGCTGATGGCGCGATGCGCCGCCTCGCGCTCCACGAGTTCGGGGCGCGACGCGGCGTGATAATATGGAGCCGTCTCGCCGGCCCGCTCCAGCTTCTCGGTCATGTAGCGGATCGCGTCATAGCCCTCCGCATGCACCATGACGAGCGCGCCCTCGCGGCGGGCGACATCGAACACGTCGAGCAGCTGGCGATCGTTGAGAACGAGATCGTCATAGGTCATGAAAACCTTGAAGGAGGTGTAGCCGTCCTTCAGAAGTGCGGGCAGTTCCTGGCCGAGCACTTCCGGCGTCGGATCGGAGATGATCAGGTGGAAGGCCGTGTCGATGACGCATTGCCCCTCCGCCAGAGCGCGGTAATCCTCGACGCAGGCCCGCAGGCTGGTGCCGCGCTCCTGCAGCGCGAAGGGCATGACCATGGTATTCCCGCCCGCCGCCGCAGCCGCCGTGGCGGAGGCGAAATCGTCGGCCATGACGATCCCCTCCCCCTGCTTCTGGGAGATATGGACATGGCTGTCGATGCCGCCGGGCAGAACCAGCAGCCCGGTCGCATCGATCTCCTCGGCGGCATCGCTGATCGTATCGGCAATCGCCGCGATCTTGCCATCGCGAATGCCGATATCAGCCTGGAACACATCCGACGCGGTCGCGACCGTGCCGTTCCGGATGGCGAGATCATAGGCGGCCATGGGCGTTCCTTCGTCGATACGGCTTCGGGGAAGTCTAGCGGCAGCGCATCACGCATGGGAAGTGGCCGAAATGCCGAAATTCGCGGCAACCTGCCCCCGGGAATGCGAGCAGCGGGATACGACCCGGCAATCGCTCACAAAACCTGCATCCCCACATCCCGGTCATGGCGCAGGCTCGGAACCCGTCCGCGCGCACGAGCGACGTCATCGAGGTCGATCTCCGCCACGACCACGCCCGGCTCCGTGCCGCCCTCGGCGAGGATGCGGCCCCAGGGGTCGATGATCAGCGAATGACCGTAGGTCTCGCGGCCATCCTCGTGCAGCCCGCCCTGCGCGGCGGAAATCATGAAACAGCCCGTCTCGATGGCGCGGGCGCGGTTGAGCACGTGCCAATGCGCCTCGCCGGTCTGGCGCGTGAAACAGGCCGGCGCCCCGATGATCTCGGCGCCCGCCTGCGCGTAAGCGCGGTAGAGATAGGGAAAGCGGATATCGTAACAGATCGACAGGCCGAGCCGGCCGATGGCGGTGCGTGCGAGCACGGCCCGCTCGCCGCCCTGATAGGTGCGCGATTCGCGCCAGGTCTCGCCATTGGGCAGATCCACGTCGAAGAGGTGGATCTTGTCGTATTGCGCCGCGATCTCGCCCTGCGGATCGATCAGGAAGGCGCGGTTGCCCACCTTGTCACCGTCGCGCACGGCGAGCGAGCCGATCTGCAGCGTGATGCCGCGCGCCCGCGCCGTCTCGCGCAGGGCGGCAAGGGTGATATCCTCCTCCTGGCGGTGGATGTGCTCGAACAGCCGGTTGCGCTCGCGCTCGACCAGCGACGTCATTTCCGGCGTCTGGACGAAGACCGCCCCCGCATCCACCGCCTCGCCGACGAGGCGCACGGCATCGTCACGGTTGGTCCCGGGATCGCGCCCGGAGCGCATCTGGACACAGGCGACGCGCGTCCCGGCCATGGCTCAAACGCCCCCGGCGAGCAAGGTGTCGAGGCGGCCCTGACGCTCGAGCCCGGCCATCTCGTCGTAACCGCCGACATGGGTATCGCCGATGAAGATCTGCGGCACGGACGTGCGACCGGCGGCACGCTCCAGCATCTGCGCGCGCGCACCGGGAACGGCTTCGATGTCGATCTCCTCGAAATCCGCGCCCTTCTTTGCCAGCAGCGCCTTGGCGGCGGCGCAATACGAGCACCAGCTGCGGGAATAGATCGTGATCGTGGCCGGTGTGTCAGACATGGGTACAGCTTCTCCGATACGAAGTTTCATCTTGCAATATAAGCATTTTCAGCTCTCCGTCACGACACATGCGAACGAAAGCACGTCGACCGTTTGCGCACCACCGCGCAAAAGCGCCCGCGCCACGGCATTCGCCGTCGAGCCCGTAGTGACGACGTCATCGATCACGAGCACCCGTTTCTGCGCGAGCCGCAGCCGTGCGCTCTCCGTCACACGAAAGGCGCCGGAGAGATTGTCACGGCGCTGGCTGCGGGTGAGGCCGACCTGGCTGCGGGTGATCTTGACACGGCGCAGGGCCTGCATGTCGCAAGGGATCTGCGCATGGCGCGCAACGACTTGCGCGAGCGCCGCCGCCTGGTTGAAGCGTCGCCGCCACAGCCGCCAGCGATGCAGCGGCACCGGGACGATCAGATCCGCATCGGCGAGAAGCTCGGCGCCGGCGCGCAGCATCATCCGGCCCAGCGCCTCGGCAAGTTCGATACGGTCGTTATATTTCAACTTTTGGACGAGTGACCGCGCGGCCCCGTCATAGGCCGCGACGGCGCGGGCGCGCTGGAAGACCGGTGGATCGGCGATCGCGGCGGGCGAATGCAGCGTGCCGCCGATATCAAGGGCGAATGGCGTGCCGAGTCGCTCGCAATACGGGCGATCGATGAAGCGGATCGTCGACCAGCAATCGGCACACAGTGCCTGCGGGCGATCGACCGCTGCACCACAGGCGATGCAGGACGGCGGATAGATCAGGGCGAGACCCGCCCGCGCGGACTGCGCAAGATCCGCCTCGCGCAACGGCATCCGGGACAATCGCAGTGCCGGGAGGCCGATGCGCCCACCCCGCGCCAGCAGGGCCCGCCAGCGTGAAGGCGGCCCCGCCCCTGCGCCCGCCAAGCCGCCCGTCCCGTTCTCGGTCGTCTCCATGCGCGCCCTCGGCCAAACGCTGCGCCGTGGCAGATCGGCACAAAACTCACGAAGTCGATCATGCACCGCAATAGGGCTCAGGCAACCCTGCAGCGCGTTTTTTATTTATAAACAATTTAAAATCGGTCGCATTTCATGAATTGCGTTCGGCGTCGCACAATCGCATTTCGTGCAGGAGGCGCGCATCTGGTGAAATTTTGCTCTCGGCTGGTGCCTTGGCTGCGGCGTGATGGCGCGCTCTGGCGCAGTATCCAGTCAAGAACGGTTCTATCGAAGCAACATCGTTTCGATTGATACAAGAAGCGACACCAGCCGCGAGACAGAGCCGGCGCCGTATGGGCGCTGCCAGCCAAGGGAGGAAATTGATCGTATGATACCCCCAGCCTTCGAATACCACCGACCCACGGATATCGCCGGGGCGCTCGGTGTCATCGCCGAGCATGGCGACGAGGCGCGCGTCATTGCGGGCGGGCACAGCCTGATCCCGATGATGAAGCTGCGCATGGTCGAGATCGCCCATCTGATCGATCTCCAGGACGTTGCCGATCTCAAGGGCATCAGCGTCGGCGAGACGATCCGCATCGGCGCGATGGTGACCCAGCACGATCTCATCAACGATGAGGCGCTCGCCGAAGCCGCGCCGATCCTGCGCGAGGCCGCGTTGCAGATCGCCGACCCGCAGGTGCGCTATTGTGGCACGGTGGGCGGCAATGTTGCCAATGGCGATCCCGGCAACGACATGCCCGGCCTGATGCAATGCCTCGATGCGACCTTTACGCTCGTCGGGCCGGAGGGCAGCCGGGAGGTTCCCGCGCGTGAATTCTACGAGGCGGCCTATACCACCACCCGCGAGGATGACGAGATCCTCACCGCGATCAGCTTCGCAAAACCGTCCAGCGGCTACGCCTATGAGAAGCAGAAGCGCAAGATCGGCGATTACGCGACCGCTGCCGCGGCGGTACTGATCGGCAAGGACGCAGGCAAGATCACCTCCGCCTCCATCGCCATGACCAATCTCTCCGACATTCCGATCTTCTCGGAGGCCGCCGGCGACGCGCTCACGGGGACCGACGGGACCGGCGAGGCGCTGGATAAAGCGGTCGCGGCAATGCTCGCGGATATCGATCCGACCGAAGACAATCGCGGTCCGGTAGAATTCAAGAAACACGTCGCCGGCGTGATCCTGCGTCGCGCGATCGCGCGCGCCGTCGATCGCGCCTGAGCGGGGAGGACGACATGGCTGAAAAAATGCATCTCAAACTCACCATCAATGGCGAGCAGGTGGAGACCCTGTGCGAGCCGCGTGAATTGCTGATTCACGTGCTGCGCGAGCGTTTCAACATCACCGGCCCGCATATCGGCTGCGAGACCTCGCATTGCGGGGCCTGCACGGTCGATCTCGACGGCAAGTCCGTCAAGGCCTGCACGCTCTTCGCCGCCCAGGCGCAGGGGGCTGCCATCACCACCGTCGAGGGGCTCGCGAGCCCCGAGGGCATGCATGTGCTCCAGGAGATGTTCCGCGAGCATCACGGGCTGCAATGCGGCTATTGCACGCCCGGCATGATCACCCGCGCCTGGAGGCTGTTGCAGGAGAACCCCGATCCCACCGAGGAGGAAGTTCGCTTCGGCATGGCCGGCAATCTCTGCCGCTGCACAGGTTACCAGAACATCATCAAGGCGATCCTCGCCGCCGCCGCCATCATGAACGGGCGCGACGCGGCAGCCGATGACGCGGTCAAGACCCCCGAGGAGGTCGCATAATGAACGACATGACCCCCAATCGCGACGAACGCGTCGCCAATCTCAAGGGCCTCGGCTGCAAGCGCAAGCGCGTCGAGGATGCCCGATTCACCCAGGGCAAGGGCAATTACGTCGACGACATCAAGCTGCCGGGCATGCTGTTTGGCGATTTCGTGCGCTCGCCCTATGCCCATGCCCGCATCAAGTCGATCAATGCGGAAGCCGCTCTCGCCCTGCCGGGCGTGATCGCGGTGCTCACCGCCAAGGATCTCGAGCCGCTCGGCCTGCACTGGATGCCGACACTCGCCGGCGACAAGCAGATGGTGCTCGCCGACGGCAAGGTGTTGTTCCAGGGCCAGGAAGTCGCCTTCGTGGTGGCGAGCGACCGCTATGTTGCCGCTGATGCGATCGAGCTGGTCGAGGTGGAATACGACGATCTGCCCGTCATCACCGATCCGTTCAAGGCGCTCGAAGACGGCGCCACGGTTTTGCGCGAGGATATCGCCGACAAGAAGGAAGGCGCCCACGGGCCGCGCCGGCATCCCAACCACATCTTCCTCTGGGAAGAGGGCGACAAGGCCGCCACCGAGGAGGTGGTCTCCTCGGCCGATGTCGTGGCCGAAGAGATGGTCTATTACCACCGCACCCATCCCTGCCCGCTGGAGACCTGCGGCTGCGTCGCCTCGATGGACAAGATCAACGGCAAGCTCACGCTGTACGGCACGTTCCAGGCACCGCATGTGGTGCGCACCGTCGCCTCGCTGCTCTCAGGGATCGACGAGCACAATATCCGCGTCGTCTCCCCCGATATCGGCGGCGGCTTCGGCAACAAGGTCGGCGTCTATCCCGGCTATGTCTGCTCCATCGTCGCCTCCATCGTCACCGGCAAGCCGGTGAAGTGGATCGAGGACCGGATGGACAACCTGATGGCCACGGCATTTGCCCGCGATTACTGGATGCAGGGCAAGATCGCGGCGACGCAGGAAGGCAAGATCACCGGGCTGTGGTGCCACGTCACCGCCGATCACGGGGCGTTCGACGCCTGCGCCGATCCGACGAAATACCCGGCCGGCTTCTTCCATATCTGTACCGGCTCCTACGACATCCCCGTCGCCTATGTCGGCGTGGACGGGGTCTATACCAACAAGGCGCCGGGCGGCGTGGCCTATCGCTGCTCCTTCCGCGTGACGGAGGCGGCCTATTTCATCGAGCGCATGATCGAGATTCTCGCCCAGAAGCTCGATATGGATGCCGCCGAGCTGCGCCGGATCAATTTCATCAAAAAGGAGCAGTTCCCCTACCACTCGGCGCTCGGCTGGGAATACGATTCCGGCGATTACCACACGGCCTGGGACAAGGCCCTCGAAGCCGTCGACTACAAAGGCCTGCGCAAGGAGCAGGCGGAGCGGCTCGACGCCTTCAAGCGCGGCGAGACCCGCAAGTTGATGGGAATCGGCCTGACCTTCTTCACCGAGATCGTCGGCGCCGGCCCGGTCAAGAATTGCGACATTCTCGGCATGGGCATGTTCGACAGCTGCGAAATCCGCATCCACCCCACCGGATCGGCGATCGCACGGCTGGGCACCATCAGCCAGGGTCAGGGACACGCCACGACCTTTGCGCAGATCCTCGCCTCGGAAATCGGCATCTCCGCCGACAAGATCACCGTCGAGGAGGGTGATACCGATACCGCACCTTACGGACTCGGCACCTACGGATCACGCTCGACCCCGGTGGCGGGGGCTGCCACGGCGCTCGCGGGCCGCAAGATCCGGGCGAAGGCGCAGATGATCGCGGCCTATCTCCTCGAAGTGCATGACGACGATCTCGAATGGGATGTCGACCGCTTCGTGGTCAAGGGCGCGCCCGAGCGCTTCAAGACCATGGCCGAGATCGCCTATGCCTCCTACAACCAGGCGATTCCGGGGCTCGAACCCGGGCTCGAGGCGGTGAGCTACTATGATCCGCCGAACATGACCTATCCGTTCGGGGCGTATATCTGCGTCATGGATGTCGATGTGGATACGGGCGTGGCCGATATCCGCCAGTTCTACGCGCTGGATGATTGCGGCACGCGCATCAACCCGATGGTGATCGAGGGGCAGGTGCATGGCGGCCTCACCGAGGCGCTCGCCATCGCCATGGGCCAGGAGATCGCCTATGACGAGATGGGGAACGTCAAGACCGGCACCCTGATGGACTTCTTCCTGCCCACGGCCTGGGAGACGCCCAATTACGTCACCGATCACACGGAGACGCCCTCCCCGCATCATCCGATCGGGGCGAAGGGTGTAGGTGAAAGCCCCAATGTCGGCGGCGTGCCGGCTTTCTCCAATGCCGTGCATGACGCGTTCCGGGCCTTCGGCCTGAAACAGTCGCACATGCCGCATGATCACTGGCGTATCTGGAAGACGGCGAACAGGCTCGGCCTGCACGGTTGACGCGAGACCGCCTTCCATGGCCCGAAGCACCGCTCCGCCGCGATGGCGGGGCGGTCACGGGCAATCTGTTTCCTGATTCAAGGCCCGGAGGTTCCAGTCATGGAGCAATGGCGCGATCTGCAACGGAGTCTGGCGCAGGCGGGATATGTCGCTTCCGACGATCTCGCCATGGCGCTGCATCTGTCGATTACGCTCGGTCGCCCGCTCCTGCTCGAAGGCGCCGCCGGTGTAGGCAAGACGCAGATCGCGCGTGTGCTCGCCGCGATCCGCGACACGAAGCTGATCCGGCTGCAATGCTATGAGGGGTTGGACGCGGGCCACGCCATCTACGAATGGAACTACCAGCGACAGCTGCTCGCCATCCGCGCCGCCTCGGAAGCCGGCGAGGCCGGGTCAGGCATGGAGGCGCGGGTCTTCTCGGAGGAATTCCTGCTGGAGCGCCCCCTGCTCGAAGCCATCCGGCAGCAGGAGCCGCCGGTTCTTCTGATCGACGAGATAGACCGGGCGGATGAGGAATTCGAGGCCTATCTGCTTGAAATCCTCTCCGATTTCCAGATCACCATCCCCGAGCTCGGCACCATCACCGCGACGGCCCGCCCGCTCGTGATCCTTACCTCGAACGGCACGCGCGACCTCTCCGATGCGCTGCGTCGGCGCTGCATCTACTCCTATGTGGATTACCCCGACCGGGCCACCGAGATCGCCATCCTCGCCGCCCATCGCCCCGATATCGAGGCTGATCTGATGGGCCAGATCGTGGCTTTCGTGCAATCCGTGCGCAAGGAGGATCTGGAGAAGAAGCCCGGCGTCGCCGAAATGCTCGACTTCGCCGCCGCCCTCGCGGGGCTCGGCGTCAACGACATCACCAGCGACCCGGCAGCGCTGCAGGCGAGCCTCGTCACCCTGCTCAAGACCCGCCGCGACCGCGACGCCCTGCCGCTCGAAGTCGCGCAGCGCCTTGCCGGAGTGGCCGCATGAATGCGATCACCCGCTTCCCCGCACAGGCATCCGGCCCGGGCGCGCGCATGGCGGGCTTCATCGCGCATCTGCGCGATGGCGGCCTGCGCCTCGGCCCCTCCGAGACCGCAGCCGCGCTGGAAGCACTCACGCAGGTTGAGGCGCAGGATCCGCAGGAGGCGCGGCTGGCGCTGAAGGCGCTATGCTGCGGCGATCGTGAGGAATTTGCCCGTTTCGACGATCTCTTCGATGCCTATTGGCGCAATTCAGGGCGCGAGCGCGTCTCGGTCCGCCCCGGCGAGAGCGCCGGGGCGCGCAACCAGCATCGCGCGCAGGAGGTCGAGGGTTTCGCCGGATCGACCGCCGGGCATCCCGAGACGCCGGATGACGACGGCGAT
>NZ_DATGCW010000029.1:0-6276 GCF_035311605.1 Saliniramus sp. | reverse complement strand
CGTTGCCGCGTTCAGGCGGGTGGCACTGCCATTGGCCTGGCCGGCAATCGCCGCCGGTGCCGCCTTCGTCGCGATGGAAACGCTTGCCGATTACGGTACGGTGCTGCATCTGGGCGTCCAGACCTTGACCACGGGCATCTTCCGGACATGGTTTGCGCGCGGTGCGCCGGTCGCGGCGGCCCAGCTCGCGGCCCTGCTCGTCTGCTTCGTGGCCGTGGCCTTTCTCGTCGAGCGGATGGTGCGTGGCGACAGACGTTTCGCCAGCAATGCCGGCGGGCGGGCGCGGATGATGGGGCGCGTGCGCCTCAGCCCGGGTTACGCGATTCTCGCCATGGTCGCCTGCAGCCTGCCAGTCGTCCTGGGGTTCGTCTTTCCCGCTGCGGAACTGTTGCGGCTGTCGCTGATCGCGGGTGACCCGCTCTGGGGCGCGCGCTTCTTCGCCTTTGCGCAGAACAGTCTGATCATGGCCGGCGGCGCGGCGATCCTTCTGGTCTGCATCGCCGTTTTCCTAAGCTACGCGCAGCGCCTTCAGGGCGGGCCCGTGATCGATTCCGCCATGCAGGCGGCGAGCTTCGGCTATGCGATCCCCGGCGCCGTGATCGCGATCGGCGTGCTGATTCCGCTGGCGACCTTCGACAATGCGCTCGACGCCTTCATGCGCGCGCAGTTCGGTATCTCGACCGGGTTGTTGCTGACAGGATCGATCGCAGCCCTGATGTTCGCCTATACCGTGCGCTATCTCGCCGTGGCCCTGAAGACCGTCCAGGCGAGTTTCACAAGGGTGCCGCGCAGCATGGACGAGGCCGCACGCAATCTCGGGGCGGGATCCGTGCGGGTCCTGTGGCGGGTGCATCTGCCGCTGCTGCGCCCGGGCCTGCTCACCGCGGCCATCTTCGTCTTCGCCGATGTCATGAAGGAATTGCCGGCGACGCTGATCGTGCGGCCCTTCAATTTCGACACGCTGGCCATCCGCACCTTTCGGTTGGCTTCCGACGGGCGGCTCGAAGAAGCCGCGACCTCCGCCTTGCTGATCGTCGCCGTCGGAATCCTGCCGGTGATCATCCTCAGCCGCGCCATGAATCGCTGATCGGCGCCCGGGCAACGTCTGCGTACGAGACCGGACCAGTGTGTGGGCTTTACAAGCCGGAACGGCACTCCCATGTGAACGGTCACGCCGTCGGCTGTCGCGCAGATAGCCGTCGTCCCGCCATTGACCGTATTCTCCGGAGTTCCTGATGGACATATCGCTGTTGATCGTGATTGCCGCGGCTTTCGTCACGGCGATCATGACAGGCGTCGGTGCGCTTCCGTTTCTTTTCGTGAAGAAGCTCAGCGAGAGGACCGTCGGCTGGGCGAACGCCGCTGCCGCCGGGCTCATGCTGGCGGCGAGCCATAGCCTGATCGCGGAAGGCGTCGCCATTGATGTCATCATGACGCTGGCGGGGGTGTTGACCGGCCTCGCGGCGATCGTTCTCGCCAACCGGCTGCTGTCGCGTTCCGGCGAGGTGGATGTGGCCGAGCTCCAGGGCGCCAATGCGACCAAGGCATTGCTGATCCTGGGCATCATGACGGCGCATTCCTTTGCGGAAGGCGTTGGCGTCGGCGTCTCCTTTGCCGGCACCGAGGGGCTCGGTGTCTTCATCACCACGGCCATTGCCTTTCACAACGTCCCGGAAGGCCTCGCCATTGCGCTGGTGCTCGTGCCGCGCGGCACGCCGGTCTGGAAGGCGGCCCTTTGGGCGATATTCACGAGCCTGCCGCAGCCGCTGATGGCGGCGCCGTCCTATCTGTTCGTCGAGATCTTCCGGCCTTTCCTGCCACTTGGGCTCGGGCTGGCGGCTGGCGCCATGATCTGGATGGTTTTCTCCGAACTGTTCCCGGAAGCGCAGGAAAAGACCGATAGCGGATCGGCAGCGACGGTGGTGACCCTTGCCTTTGCCGGGATGATGGCGTTCCAGATGCTGGTTCTGGCGCATTGACCCGCCACGCCGCGCCCGTATCGGCTATACGGGTACGTCGTGCTGCGCGCCTTTCGCCAGCAATTCCGCGACCAGCGGATTGGGAAAACGCCGCTCCCGGGTGATGGCGAAGAATGTCTCGCGGATGTTGTCGAGTCGCGCTGCCTCGACCAGGATCCCCGCCTCGAGCTCGTCGCGCACGACGATGGGCGGGATCACGGCGAGGCCCGCATCTTCGCGGGCGAGCAGACGCAGCATGGCCATGTCGTCGGCTTCCGCGGCGACCATCGGCGTGATTCCCAGCCGGGCCGTCAACGCATCGAAGGCAGCGCGCAGGGCGGTGTCGGGAACCGGGAGGATCACGGGTTCGCGCCCGAGCAAGGTCGCTAGCGAAGGCCGATCCGAGCCGCATCGCGTCGGCGTCCCGATCAGACTGACCGGCTGTTCGGCCAGCCGGTGAATCAGCCAGGGGCTGGCGCTGTCGCGCGCCGGGGCGAGATTGGTCAGCACGATGTCCAGGGCGAGCCCATCCAGCGCATTGAGCAGTTCCGCCTGCGAGCCCGAGCGCAGGATCACCTCGACATCGCTCCTGCCGACAAGGGGGCGAACGAAGGCCATCTGGAAATTGCGAGACAGCGTCGCCAGCGCACCGATGCGCAGGCCGCGACGCACGAAGCCGGTCTCGCGCAGCGTCGCTGTCAGATCCTCGGCGGTACGAAAGATCGCCTCCGCGTGGTCGAGGGCGATCCGACCGGCTTCCGTCAGAACCAGCCCACGCCCCCGCCGCTCGAACAGGTCATGCCCGAGCGCGGCCTCCAGAGCCCTGATCTGGGTCGAGAGCGCTGATTGCGACAGGTTGAGCCGTGTGGCGGCTCCGGTGAGCGTGCCCTCGGTCGCGACGGCCCGGAAGAGGCGCAGATGGTGCAGGTTCAAAAGCGACATTGTTCTCTTTTATAGAATGATTATGATCATAATATGTATTTTTCTGAAAGTCAGCTAGGCGTTATTCCGGAGCGGCCTATCAATGCACCGGAGCCCATTCCATGAGTTCATCACCATCGCTGAGCATGCTTGCTCCCATATTCATTCTTCTGATTGCGGGTTACGCTGCATTTTACCCGGGTCGCCGACCCGGCGGCCTGCCGCTTCTGACCGAGCGTGTCGCGATCGCGGCCATGGTGGCGGCGGTCGCTGGTGGGCTCCAGCTTGTTTTCGCGGGCCAGCAGACTTTCGCTTTCGGCAGTGATGCGTTGATGATCGCGTTCCGCCTTGATGCGCTGAGTGCGACCATGACGATTCTCGTGGCCTTCATCGGCTGGATCGTCGTGCGTTACGCACGCACCTATCTGGATGGCGAGCAGCGCGAAGGCGCCTTTCACGGCTGGATGGCCCTCACGCTTGCCAGCGTGCTTCTCCTCGTCCAGTCCGGCAGTCTCGTCACGCTGGTACTGGCATTCGTTGCGATCGGCTTCGGCTTGCGCCAGCTGTTGCTGTTCTATTCCGAACGCCCTGAAGCACAGCGGGCAGCCGCAAAGTTCACGCTGGTCTGGGCCGGCGGCGATGTCGCGCTGGTGCTCGCCTCGATCCTGCTCTTCATCGCCTTCGGCACAACCGACATCGCGTCGATCGCTGCGCAGGCCGAGGAGGGCGCGGGCTTCGCGATGCACGCGGCCATCGCGCTTCTGGTGCTCACCGCCGCCCTCAAGACGGCGGCCTTCCCGCTGCATGGCTGGCTGACGGAGGTCATGGAGGCACCCACACCCGTCTCCGCCCTCCTCCATGCGGGCATCATCAATGCCGGCGGTTTCCTGCTGATCCGCATGGCCGACCTGATCCAGACCAGCACGGCGGCCATGGCGGCCCTGTTGATGCTCGGCGGGTTCACCGCGCTGTTCGCGGCCGCGGTGATGCTGACGCAGAGCGCGATCAAGACGGCGCTGGCCTGGTCGACCATCGCGCAGATGGGCTTCATGCTTCTGCAATGCGGGCTGGGCCTGTGGACTCTGGCGCTTTTGCACATCGTCGCCCACTCGCTCTACAAGGCGCATGCCTTCCTCGCTTCCGGTGGTGCCGTAAAGGCCGTCGCCGAAATCCGGCGCCCGGGACCCGTCGCGGTGCCGGGACTCGGCGCCGTCCTGCGGGCCTTCGCCCTCGCGCTCGTGCTCTATGCGCTGGTAGCAACCTTCTTCGGCTTCGTCTTCGGTTCGAAATCGGCGCAGGCCCTCTCGCTCGGCGCCATCCTGATCTTCGGTGTCGCCTATCTGGTGGCGCAGGGCATGGCAGATGCCGCGCCCCGTGAACTCACGCGACGCACGGTGATGGCGTCTTTCGCCGCCACGCTCGCCTATTTCGGCTTTCATCTCGTCGCCGATCTGGTCTGGGGAGCGCACCTTCCCGCCGCACCGGTTCCGGGTCCGCTGGAATGGGGGCTCATCGTGCTGATGCTGTTCTCCTTCGGCCTGATCGCCGTGGCCCAGGCGCTGTTTCCGCTCTGGGCCCACCACCCCGCAGCGGCGGGACTGCGCGTGCACCTGGCGAACGGCCTTTATCTCAACGCCGTCCTCGACCGCATGATCGGCGGTTTCACAACCCCGAAATCCCGTTGATTTCCTCGATTGCAGGCAGATAACACCATGCTCATCCAGAATACGCATCCCGACGACACGCATGCCGACGCCGTGCTCACCGCGATGGAAAAAGCCGCCCGCGCCATCCCCCCTGCATTTCCCCTTGATGCGACGGTTGCCGTGAATCCCTTCCTCGGCCAGATCCACGAGGATCTGGCCACGGCCTCGGCCCGGCTGGCGCGGGTCGCAGGCGTGCGCCTCGTTCGTGAGCGCGCCACCTATCGCGACGAGATCGAATCCGGAGCGATCACGCGCGACGACCTCGCGGCAGCCCTCGCCGCCTGTTCGTCGGCATCGAAGCCAGCTGATCTCGCAGAACTGGAACAGGCGCTGCGCCTTGAGAGCCCGGCTCCCAAGGCGCTGCCCACCCTTGCCGAGCTGGCTGCCGGTGCAAGCGGCACGGACTGGCCGGAACTGATCAAGCGCAGCTTCGGCCTCTGGGCTGCCGGCCATTTCGATCGCGGGCAGGCGCTCTGGTCCCCGGCTCCCGCGCGCGCTGCGCTCGATGCCTGGCGGGACTGGGCGCGCCATGACCTGACCCCCGAGATTGCCGGCCTCACGGGTTTTTGCAGCCATGCCATCGATGCGCCGGACACTGCCGACCGGGTCATCCTGCGCGCAGCCGAGCGGCTGGGCATCACCGAGGCCAATGCGCAGACGATTTTTCACCGGCTGCTGGTCGATCTTGGCGGATGGGCCCAGCATGCGCGCTGGCTGCTCTGGGAAGCGGAGCTCGCCGGGGAGACGGATGCGACGATCGTGGAATTGCTGGCGATCCGGCTGATCTGGGAAGAAGCACTACTTGCGCAATATCCTCAGCTGAGCCCGTCATGGGAAGAGACGTGCGCCGCGCATGAGCAACCCGTCGCGCCCACGCGCGACCAGGTGATCGATGCCATCCTCCAGGAGGCCGCCGAGCGGGCCCGTCAGCGGCGGATCGAAGCCATGCTGCCGGGCGCGCAGCCTCGTGAGGGCCGGCCGGCAATGCAGGCCGCCTTCTGCATCGACGTGCGCTCGGAAGTCTTCCGGCGCGCGCTGGAAAGCCTCGATACCGACATCGCGACGATCGGCTTTGCCGGGTTCTTCGGCCTGCCCGTATCACATTGCGGCCACGGTACCGACAGGCGCGAGGCGCATCTGCCTGTGCTGTTGACCCCGGCTCTCAATGCCTGCAGCCACGGCGATGCCCATACGGAACAGGATGTCCGGATCCGGGCGCGGGCGCGGCGCGCCTGGGGGCGCTTCCGGCAGGCGGCGGTGTCCTCCTTCGCCTTCATCGAGGCCGCAGGCCCGGTCTATGGCTGGAAGCTCGTCAAGGACACCCTGGCGCTCGATCACGGCGGCAATCGCGCCACCACGGAGGCATCCGCCGGCTCGACCAATCCGCCGCCGCGCTTCGAAGAGCCGCTGACGGCAGAGGCCAAGGCCGCCACCGGCGCAGCGGTTCTCAAGGCGATGAGCATGACCGAAGGCCATGCCCGCCTGGTCCTGCTCGTCGGCCATGGCGCGCATGTCACCAACAACCCGCATGAGAGCGCCTATCATTGCGGCGCCTGCGGCGGACAGACCGGAGAAGTATCCGCACGCCTTCTCGCGAGCCTGCTCAACGACCCCGAAACCCGCGCCGGCCTGCCCGGGCACGGCATCGATCTGGCGGAGGATACCGTCTTCGTGGCGGGTCTGCACGACAC
>NZ_DATGCW010000028.1:0-5705 GCF_035311605.1 Saliniramus sp. | reverse complement strand
CTGGAGCAGATCGACGACCTGCCCGGCCTCGAAGAACTCAAGGGCGCCGGCTTCATCGAAGGCCGCATCCCGCCCGGCATGAGCATCCCCTCCCCCTCCGACGCCGAGCATCTGCGCGAAGACGAGGAGCCCCTCGACGACAGCGACCTGTTCATGCCGCTGCCGATCGAGGGGGATGAGGGTGAGGGGGACTCGGGGGACGAGGAGGACACGCGGGACGAGCGCGGGGGGTGAGCTCGCTCACCCCGCCCGCTCCACCACCTGCTCGATCGCACCGAAAACCGAATGCGCCTTGGCATCCTTCATTTCGATGCGCACCCTGTCGCCGAAGCGCATGAAGGGCGTGCGGGGCTCGCCGTGGCGGAGGGTCTCGACGGTGCGTTGTTCGGCGATGCAGGAATAGCCGAGGCCGCCTTCCGCAACGGGCAGGCCGGGGCTGCCATCAGCGTCGCGGTTCGAGACGGTTCCCGAACCGATGATCGTACCGGCACCGAGCGCGCGGGTGCGTGCGGCATGGGCGATCAGGGTGGGGAAATCGAAGGTCATGTCGGTGCCGGCATCCGGCTTGCCGAAGAGCTGGCCGTTGAGCATGCTCACGAGCGGCAGGTTGAGCCGCCCGCCATCCCAGGCATCGCCAAGACTGTCAGGCGTCACCGCCACGGGTGAGAAAGCGCTGGCGGGCTTGGCGTGGAAGAAGCCGAATCCCTTCGATATCTCGCCCGGGATCAGATTGCGCAGCGAGACATCGTTTGCGAGCATGACGAGCCGGATCGCGGCAGCGCATTCCTCGCGCCCCGCCCCCATCGGCACATCGCCGGTGACGACCGCGATCTCGCCCTCGAAATCAATGCCCCAGCCCTCGTCGGCAAGGCGGATCGGATCGCGCGGGCCCAGAAACCCGTCGGAACCGCCCTGATACATCAGCGGATCGCTCCAAAAGCTCTCCGGCATCGCGCCGCCGCGCGCCCGGCGCACCAGATCGACGTGATTGACGTAAGCCGAGCCATCAGCCCACTGATAGGCACGCGGCAATGGCGCGGCGCAGTCGTGCTCGTGAAAGCGGAAACTGGGGACGGCACCATGTTCGAGCTGCTCGGCAAGATCGTGCAGATGCGGCGCGACGCGCTCCCAATCGTCGAGGGCGGCCTGAAGCGTGAGGGCGATGGTGTCTGCTTCGGTCGCGCGGGTCAGATCATCGGAGACGACGACGAGGCGTCCGTCGCGGCCTTGTTTGAGGGATGCAATCTTCATGATGCTCGCCTAATCTGGGTGTGATTGCCGGTGGGATTCGGCCTGTCGGGGGGACAATATAGGATGACCGATCTCGCAAGACGACGTTTTCTCGCAGCCGGCGGCCTGATTGCCGCATCAGCGACATTGCACGGCACACGGTCAGCACGGGCGCGGGAGCCGCTGAAGCTGCGCATGGCCTATGGTCTGCCGCGTATCCTGACCACGCCTTACGAAGCCGCCGAGCGTTTCGCAGCCGATATCGCCGAGGCCAGCGAAGGCACCGTCGCGATCACGCTGACGGACGGGCGCATACGGCTTCCCGCCGGCGCATCCGAGGGTTCCGAGACAGATGCAGCGGGTAACGTGCCGCAAGACGGGCAGGAAGACGGGGAGGAAGACGCGCTGGAGAGCAGCACGCGCGCGATCGAAGCCATGACCGTCGCGCCGACACCGCAAGTCCTGCTCGACGCCGTCGGCTCCGGGCGCATCGACATGGCCTACATGCCGCTCGATTCCCTGTATGAACGCGAGCCCGCCCTCGCCTTTGCGGGAGGGGCTCCGTTCGGCCTCAATGCGCGCCAGCATCAGGCCTGGTGGGAACAGGGCGGAGGGCGCGAGAGCATCGACGAAGCGCTCGCCCGGCACGGGTGCATCGCCCTGCCCTGCGGCGGCGCGGGCACGCCGATGGGCGGGTTCTATCCGCGCGAAATCACCGGGCCGGATGATCTGGCCGGCCTGCGCATCCGCATCGACGGAATCGGCGGGCAGGTATTGCGCGAACTTGGTGCCCAGCCGCAAGCCATCCCCGCCGAGGATACGGCGCGCGCCCTGCGGGAAGGCGAGATCGAGGCGGCTTGCGGTTTCGGCCCGGTGGATGACGAGATGCTCGACATCCACACCATGGCGCGGTTCTATCACGCCCCCGCCTTCTGGCAGGGCGCGGCGAGTTTCCATGCGGTGATCAACCTGCAGCTCTGGCAGGCTCTGTCGCCCGCCCGCCGCGCGATCATGACCATGGCCGCGCAAGCGACGCATCAGCGTCTGCTGGCGCGTTACGATTACCGCGCCGCCCCTGCACTCCGCCGGCTTGTCATATCCGGGATCGAGTTGCGCTATTTTCCGCAGGAGGTCATGCAGGCCGGCCTCGCCGCGGCGACGCGGGTCCATGACGACCTCGCACGCCGCGACGCCCTGTATGAACGGGCCTATCGTTCGATGTTGGCTTACCGCACGGACGCGCTGCTGTGGTGGCCGGTGGCCGAGCTGTCCTTCGACAGCTTCATGGCACGCTCGCGCGGGGAGCCCTGAGAAGCAATCATGCCGCGTTAAGGTTGCGGCGGGCTTCGAGGTCGCGCAGATCGGTGGCGAGCGAAAGGATCTTGCTGCCGGTCATTTTGGTCGGATCGATTGAACCCGAAATGCCGTGCGCCAGATAAACTTCCTCATGATCGACGCTGCGCATGGCCGAGCCCATGTTCCAGTCGGAGAAGTTGCGCTGCGCAATCGGGCGCTGCTCGACCAGGGTGACGTCGGCATGACGCCTGTCGCCGGCGATCCGGCGATAGGTCTCCTCGACGGCATCCTTATCCCCTTCGAGAATCTGCAGAAAATAAGCCTTGTCGAAGATCAGGTAACCGGTCACGCCATTCTCGCCGTTCTTGCGGCGAGCAATTTCCAGGATTTCACGCAGGTTCACGAGCTGGCTGCGATCATCCGCATCGAGCGTGTTCTTGCTGTAGTAGACCAACTGAGTCATCGCCATGTTTCTGCTCCGTTGACACATTGTGTTTCTTGCCTGCCGACAGGGGTAGAGCGCAAAACTTAACAGGAATGAACCAGCCCAACGGCCAAGCTGCCCCATTATTTTACAACTTCAAGGAGATCGCGCAAAAGGTGCATATTCATCAACACGGCAACCAAAGACCGATACGCGCCTTCTTCGAGCCGCATCCCTTTGTGACAAAGGCTTTCTGCGGGATCGCCCGCGAAGTCGCGAGAACGCGCAATGTCGGGCCATGTGCATAGCGCCGCCAAAATCGCAATGAACGCTTTGCGTCATTGCACACGGCTTTCCTAAAGGTCATTGGACAACCGCCTCGGTGCGCAAAGGCACGCGGCAAAGCTGCCGGAAAGGCGGATCGTGGCTTGCAAAAAAGATCGAGGTTGCAGACGCCCCGTCAGGACGTCCCGGTGGACGCCTTCGCACCGGTATTGCCCGCCGCCCCTCCGGCCTCGATCTGGTCGATCGCATCCACCACCGCATCGAAGGTGAGCAGCGTCGAGGCGTGGCGGGCCTTGAAGTCGCGCACGGGTTCGAGCACCCTGAGCTCTTCCCATTTGCCTTGCGGCGGCGGACCGTTCTCCTTGAGCATGGCGCGCATGGTCGCGCGCAGATCGCGCAATTCCTGCGCGCTCGCGCCGATCACGTTGCGCGCCATCAGCGAGGAGGAGGCCTGGCCGAGCGCGCAGGCCTTCACGTCATGGGCGAAATCGCTCACGCGGCCCTCTTCCATGGCGAGATCGACGGTGACCTTGGAGCCGCAGAGCTTCGATACGGCGCTGGCGCGCGCCTGTGGCGCCTCGAGTTGGCCGAGGCGTGGAATATCCGCCGCGAGTTCGAGGATGCGTTTGTTATAAATATCGTCCAGCATCGCAGATCCGTCTCCGCCGGAATTCCGGCTGCCCTTGTCATTATCCGCCGATCCGAGCAGGATGACTGCCCTGTCGTCAAGATAGGCGCTGCGCTACGAGAAAGCGAGATGCGGCCATCGGTCGCGATGATTGGTCCGGCTGCGGATGACGTGCGTAAGCATGGCTGTAAGCAGCAAGAAGCGGGAGGCACCACATGGATGCTGTGGTTAAGTCCTTGTCCACGCGTGAGACCTCGGTCGACGCCGACAAGCGGGAAATGCAAAGACCCAGCCGGGAAGAGGCGGAGGCGGCCGTGCGCACGCTGATCCGCTGGGCGGGGGATGATCCGGAACGCGAGGGGCTGCTCGACACGCCCAAACGCGTCGCCAAGGCCTATCGCGAGCTCTTCGCAGGCTATGAAGAGGATGCGGGCGATGTCCTCGCCAAGGTGTTCGAGGATGTCGAGGGCTATGGCGACATGGTGCTGGTGCGCGACATTCCCTTCCATTCGCATTGCGAGCACCACATGGTGCCCTTCCACGGGAAGGCGCATATCGCCTACTTCCCCTCGCAAGGTGTGGTCGGCCTGTCGAAGCTGGCCCGGCTCGTCGATGTCTATGCCCGGCGCCTCCAGACGCAGGAGACGATGACGGCGCAGATCACCGATGCGATCGAGGATTCGCTGAAGCCGCGCGGCATCGCCGTGATGATCGAGGCCGAGCATATGTGCATGTCGATGCGCGGCGTGATGAAGGCCGGCTCCTCGACGGTGACGACCACCTTCACCGGCATCTTCAAGGACGAGCCGGCGGAGCAGGTGCGCTTCTTCACGCAGCTGCGCGCGGGCAAGGAATACCGCTGACGCATATGAGGATTGCCTTGCGGCTGTTGACTTGTGCCGCGACTTCCCTTTTGTGAAGGCGCTTCGCCTGCGGGCGGGGCGCCTTTGCTCGTATGGGAAGGGATGGAAGCCAGCATGAGCGAAACGCGTTTCGGCCAGAACCTCGACAAATCCACACAGGAAGAGGGTGAAATCTTCGCCCCCCGCTTCAACGCCGACGGCCTCATCACGGCGGTGGCGGTGGATGCCGATACCAAGCGTGTCCTCATGGTCGCCCATATGAACGCAGAGGCGCTCGCCAAAACCCTCGAGACCGGCGAGGCGCATTACTGGTCCCGCTCGCGCAACGAACTCTGGCACAAGGGCGCCACCAGCGGCCAGATCCAGCGCGTCGAGGAAATGCGCGTCGATTGCGACCAGGACGCCATCGAAATGCGCGTCCGCGTCTCCGGCGACGGCAATTGCTGCCACACCGGCCGCCGCTCGTGTTTCTATCGCAGGGTGAGCATGGATCAGAACGGCGAGGCGCGGCTGACGAAGACGGATATGGCGTTTACGGGGTGAGTTTGATCGGGCTCGCCGGGATGCTATGATCTGCGCCGCAACCAACGGAGCCGACCTTGCCGCAGCGCGCCGCATCCGAACCGATCACCATCAGCGATGAGCGCATAGCCGAAGTAGACGCCCTCGCCCGCGCCACCGACCGCTCCCGCCACGACATCGTCGATCAGGCCATCGCACAATATCTCGAAGCCAATAGCTGGCAGACGAACCGCATCCAGGCCGGCATCGCCGCGGCGCGTGAGGGCAGAGTCAGAGATGCCGATCGGGTGTTCGGGGGGATTGCGGAGAAGCATTGTTGGGCGCGTTGAGGCGTGATCCAATAGGTATAAACATTTTCGTCGATTGTGTGATTCTAGAAAATAATCATGAAAATGCCCGGACTACGCCACCCTAGACCGAGCAACTAGACTTCGCAGAAGCTCAAATAGTTTTCCTT
>NZ_DATGCW010000027.1:0-11732 GCF_035311605.1 Saliniramus sp. | reverse complement strand
AGCAAGCATCGCGCAGCCTGCCACGGCGCGAGGTGATCGCGTCGGGGCCGCCGGATGCACCACGCCGCCTCATACTGCCGCCGCCTTATGACCAGCATCTTTGCGAAGACGGCGACGTGCTCGACGAGGCCGTCCGGCGCGCGCCGCAGGAGGGCGCGGGCACGCTCGTCTGGCGCAAGAGTGGCGGATTGCTCGCTTTTGCGGTGGTTCTCGAACCGGAAAAGGCGCTGCGCGAGGCACGACTCGCCTTCTTCGCGGGCATGTCGGCGCTGGGTGACGCGCTGGCCGCCCATTGCGCCCCGGACAAGCCGCTGCGCTTTGCTTTCCCCGATAACGTGATCTTCGATACCGCACGTCTGGGCGGCGCGCGTTTCGTCACGGCGGAAGGCTGTGGCGAGGAGGCGGTGCCGGACTGGATGGTCTTCGCAGTGGAACTGATCGGCGATCGCGACCATCTGCCGCATCCGGGGATGTTTCCGGGTTCCATCTCGCTGGCAGAGGAGGAATTCGAGGAGAGCGAACTGATCGTCGAGAGCTTCGCCTCCTATCTGATGCTGTATTTCGACCGCTGGACGCATCAGGGGTTCGAAGCGGTGGTCGGGCCGTATCTGGACCGACTGGAGCCGAAACTGGAACCGGGCGCGCGCGCGATTGCCGATGGCGATCTGATCGAGCGTTTCCCCGATGGCGAAACACGCCGCCTCGGGCTGGTCGAAGGGCTCGCCGCCTGTGCCTGGCGTGACGCGAAGGGGCCGAAATTGTGATTCTGCTGCCACGCACCATCCGCCTCGACGCCTCCGACGCCGTCGTCTTCGCCCGCGCCGCCGAGCCGGGGGAATGGGCGGTGCCGGGCACCTTCCTCTTCGCCGGGCGCGATCCGGCAAACTTGACACGCAAGGAGCAGATCGCCTTCCGCTCCGGCTTTCTCGGCGTGGACAGTTTCGGTTTCTCGACGCTGATCATCGCGCAGCAGGCCAGCGCGGAGGAGCGCGCGCAGATGGTCGACACGCTTGCGCGACAGCTCGTGGCGCATCTGGGGGCGCCGAACGAGGCGATCGCCCGTCCTGCCGCCGAGGAGGAAGTGGCGCTGGCGCAGGATCTGTGCCGGGGGCATGCGGAGAACACGCTGGTCGCCCTGCATCGCAGCCTCAATGAGGATGGCGCGATCCATGAGCAGTTCCGCACCCTCAAATCCCGCGACGAGACGGCCTTCGGGGCCGGCTATCTGCGCGGCCATGATCGCGCCTTTTATATCGTCGAGAGCGACGAGGCCGAGGATGCGGATGAACCTTCGCATCACGTCGATCTGTTGAATCTGCGGGGGCAGGAGCGATGAGGGAATTCTGGGTTGCGAGCGGCCACCAGCTCACCCGCCTCGATGCGCAGGGCCGGATGATCGTCACGGATGAACTGCTGCTCGCCTGGCTCGCGCGCCCGGAAGTGCTGCCGCCGGAGGAGGCCTGCGAGGCCGAGCGGGCGCTGCATGCGCGGCTGATGCGCGCCCCGCGCGATCCGGTCAGCGAGGCGGATATCACCGCAATGGCCGATCCGGATGCGCATGAGAACTGGCGCTTCCTGATCGCCCTGCGCGATCGCCTGCTGGAGGCCGGCACCATCGAGGAGGGCTATCTCGCGATCATCCGCGAGGGGCTGCGGCTGCCGGTTGTCTTCTATGATCAGCTCGTGCAACTGATCCTGCGCAACGCGCTGGACGGCTGCGAGGATGTCTGGACCTTGCGCGCGGCCGAGATGCTGTTTCGCGCCCAGCGCGGGCACGTCTCGGACGGATCTCTGATCCTCGCCGATGACGAACTCGTGGCGGGGATGGAGGCGGAAAAGCAGCTCTCGCCGCTCAATGCGATGTTTGCCGGCGGCGCCGATGATCTTGATGTTCTGGTTGAAGAAAATGCCTGGACCTATTGGAGCCGCTCGGACGCGCATACGATGGCGCTGCCTTTCGGCGCCTCCTCACAGGCCCGTGAGGGGCTGGCCCGGTCGCTTTCCGCCTTCGTCACGCATCTCATGGGCACGCGCGTGCGCATTACCCCGCTCACCAGCGTCGAGGATGTCGATCTGCGCTGGTATGTCGGGCTCGACCAGATCGGCGTGAGGATCGGCGATGCCTTGTGGCGCGGCGAGGAGCCCGCCGGCGCGCTGATCGGCCTTTTCCGGCTCGAATTCGATGATACACAGGTCGTGATCGAAGATGTGCGCGGCGCACCGGTCTGGCTGATACTCGGGATGGGCGATGACAAGACCATACGGATGAAGCCGCAGAATCTCATCATGGGACTGCCGCTCGTCGCTCTGGCGACGACGCATTAGACGCGTTCCGACCTGACAGATTCAGGTCGGGCGCACTAAGTTATTATTCGAAGCATCATTTTCCGTCAGCCGGTATCCATCTGACGGAATGATGCTTTAAGGATGACCAGATGGCCAGGGAAGTGCTCAAGTTCGGTGTCGTGGCACAATCGCGCCCGCCGGTGACCAAATGGGCCGGACGCCAGGTTCGGCCCTATGCCGTGCTGCCATCGGTCCCCGATGCCGCCCCGCATACGCTACTCAGCGATGAGAACGGGATCGAGACCTGGTATCTCGGCACGCATGACCTGATCCTGCATACGGGCGATACCAGCCATTATCAGGACAATCTGATGAGCCGCCGCCCGGGCGTCTGGGTGGTGATTCCGGAGGTGGAGGACGCGCGCAAGGCGGATATCCGTCTGATCACGGTCGATCCCTATGAAGGGGAGGGGCTCGCTCTCGATACCGGGGTCGTGGTCGAGGTCGTCGGCATGCCGGATGTGCTGCGCCTGAAGCTCGAGGACTTTATCGCGCGCCACCATGTCGAGATCCCGTTCAAAAAGCGCAAGCGCAAGCCGATTGATGTCGAAAAGGATCCGCGCGCGCCGCGAATCCTGCAGCCGCAAGACAAATGGGTGCGAAAATGAGTGGCGGTTTCCTCGGTCGCTGGTCGCAGCGCAAGCTTTCCGAGAAGGAGAACCATGAGGCGCAACACGAGGTCGCCGATTCGGCTGATCAGACCGGGAAAACTCGGGAAACGGACGAGCGCGGCAATCAGCCGCAGGGTGATGCGCAGGACGTTTCTGCCGCGCCGCAGCAAGAGGAGATGCTCAGCGCGGAAGAGCTCGCCGCACTCCCGTCGCTCGATTCGATCACCACGCAGACGGATCTGCGCCAGTTCCTGCGCAAGGGCGTGCCGGGGGCGTTGAAGAATGCGGCGCTGCGCAAGATGTGGCTGCTCGATCCGGCCATTCGCAACCATGTCGATTATGCCGTGGACTATGCCTGGGACTGGAATGTGCCCGGCGGCGTGCCCGGTCACGGGGGGCAGATTGCGGGCGAAAGCGTTGCGAAAATGCTCGAAAAACTGCTCCCGAAGCCGGTTTCGGATGAACCGGCCACGCTCGCGGAGGCGCCTGATCAGGCGCCGGCACCGACGGGCAGGGTGGCTGAAGCGGAGCCACGCGATCCTGAGACACAACCGGAAGGCGATCCGCGCGATCGGACGGAGGAGTCGATCAGCGCGCAATTTCAGGACGCTGAAGGCAATCATGGATTTTATCACCAGGGTGCTTCAGAATATTCGGATGGCCCGCAATCTTCGCCCTCGACCTGCGCTGACAGCGACTCCGTGTCACGCTCCGCAGATTCGGGACGCTTACGGCAGCGGCGTCACGGCGGCGCCCTCCCGTCATGAATTCGCATTTATTTCCAAAGCTTTGAGCAGTCTTTCCCCTGCGATACTCATCTGCGACTTTGCTGCATCGCAAACCACGTAAGCGTATTCACTTTAGAAAAACTCCATGGTAGCGTTTCGACATGGAGGAGTCGGACCAGGTTCGTGATCAGGTCCGGCACACAAGCAAAAGATGAGCGAAGAGCAACTGCGCGCCCAGCATTACGGATTTCTCGCCCGCCTGCTCGGCGAGGCGCCGGACGGCGAATTGCTCGGGCAGATCGGGACCATGGCCGGCGACGAGACCGCCTTCGGCCAGGCCTATGGGGCACTGGCGCGAAAGGCGGCGCAGGTTGAGCCCGCGGGTGTCGCGAACGAGTATTTCGAGCTCTTCGTCGGCGTCGGGCGCGGTGAGCTCCTGCCCTACGCCTCTTTCTATCTTACGGGCTTCCTCAACGAGCGCCCACTTGCCGAGCTGCGCGCGGATCTGCGGGTCATGGGCGTCGAGCGTGCGCCGGGCCGCTACGAGCCCGAGGATCACATCGCCTTCGTTCTCGAAGTGATGGCGCAGCTGGCGCGCGGCGAGATCGCCGGCAACCAGGCGCGCTTCTTCGACAAGCATATCGGCCCCTGGGCGGCACAGTTCTTCGATGACCTGGCGATCGCCCCCAGTGCCGACTTCTATCGCCCCGTCGCGGAGATCGGGCGGCAGTTCATGGATATCGAGGCCCGCGCCTTCGCTCTGGCGAGCGCGTCCGGGTCGCGAGGGTAATGGCAGTTGGAAATCGGCGGTGTGGCTTGGCCCATCGCATTCGGGAGGATGGTCATGAGTGTGAATGATCAGGATACGCGCAAGAAGACGGGCATTGCTCGTCGCGGCTTCTTCGGAGCCGTGGCCGGCGCCGGTGCCGCAGCTGCGATGAGCGTCGGGGGGGCGGTTCCCGTGGCAGCACAGCAATCGACGGATGAACGCAAGCGCGCACGCTACCAGGAAACGGAGCACGTGCAGGCCTTCTACCGCACCAATCGCTATTACACGGGAGAGTGACCGATGCTCGTCAAACGCAAGCAAGGTGAAGCCGCGCGCGGGCGTCTCGCTTCAATGGCGGCCGGGATCGCGACCAAGACGATCGACCGCCGCAGTTTCCTGCGCAACTCCGGCCTCGCAGTCGGCGGCCTCGCCGCCCTGGGGACGATCAAGGCCGGCATGACCCGGCAGGCCGAAGCCGGCCCGACGGACCACAGCCGTCCCATCGAACTGCGCAAGAACATCTGCACGCATTGCTCGGTCGGCTGTACGGTCATCGGGGAAGTGCAGGACGGCGTCTGGGTCGGTCAGGAGCCGGCCTGGGACAGCCCCATCAACCGTGGCACCCATTGCGCCAAAGGCGCATCGGTGCGCGAGCTGGTCCATGGTGATCGTCGTCTGAAATATCCGATGAAGAAGGTCGGCGGCCAGTGGCAGCGTATCAGCTGGGATCAGGCCATCGACGAAATCGGCGACAAGATGCTCGATATCCGCGAGCGCAGCGGCGCTGACGCGGCCTATCTTCTCGGCTCGGCCAAATTCTCCAACGAAGGCGCCTACCTGTTCCGCAAGTTCGCCGCCTTCTGGGGCACCAACAACGTCGACCACCAGGCCCGCATCTGCCACTCCACCACGGTGGCGGGTGTTGCGAATACCTGGGGCTACGGCGCCATGACGAACAGCTACAACGACATCCGCAATTCCAAGACCATCATCTTCATGGGGTCGAACGCCGCGGAAGCCCACCCGGTGTCGATGCAGCACATTCTCACCGGCAAGGAAGAGCAGCGCGCCAACGTGATCGTGTTCGATCCGCGCTTCACCCGCACCGCCGCCCATGCCACCGATTTCGTGCGCATCCGTCCCGGCACCGATATCCCGGTGATCTGGGGCATCATGTGGCATATTTTCGAGAACGGCTGGGAGGATCAGGAATTCATCGCCCAGCGCGTCTGGGGCATGGATCAGATCCGCGAGGAAGTCGCCAAATGGACGCCCGACGAGGTCGAGCGGGTCACCGGCGTTCCGGGTGAGCAGCTGCGCCGCGTGGCGGAGAAGTTCGCCACTGAGCGTCCCTCCACCTTCATCTGGTGCATGGGCGGCACGCAGCACACGGTCGGTACCGCCAACGTGCGCGCCTATTGCAACCTGCTTCTGGCCACCGGCAATGTCGGCGCCATGGGCACCGGCGCAAACATCTTCCGCGGCCATTGCAACGTGCAAGGCGCGACCGATTTCGGCCTCGATATCGGCAACCTGCCCTGCTATTATGGCTTGTCCGAGGGAGCATGGCGGCACTGGTCGCGCGTCTGGGATATGCCCTACGCGTATTTCGTGGACCGTTTCGACGCCGTCCCGGCCAAGGGCGGTCGCGATCCGCGCTCGCCCGAGCAGAACATGAACGTGCCGGGCATCCCCTCGACCCGCTGGTTCGACGCCACCACGCTCGACGCGGAAGAAGTCGATCAGCGCGACAACATCAAGGCGATGATCGTCTTCGGTCACGGCGGCAATACGGTGCCGCGCATGGCGGATGCCCGCGAGGGCATGAACGCGCTCGACCTGCTGGTCGTCGCCGACCCGCACCCCACCACTTTCGCCGCCCTGCACGAGCGCACGGACAACACCTACCTGCTGCCCGTATGCACCCAGTTCGAGTGCTCCGGCAGCCGCACGGCGTCGAACCGTTCGGTGCAGTGGGGTGAGAAGATCGTCGATCCGATCTTCGAATCCGACAACGATTACGCGGTGATGTACCGTCTCGCGGAAAAGCTCGGCTTCGCCGAGGAGATGTTCAAGCCATACGAGATGGTGCAGGGCAAGTTCTCGCAAGAGCCGACGCCGGAATCCATCCTCCGCGAGATCAATCGCGGCGGCTGGTCGGTCGGCTACACGGGCCAGAGCCCCGAGCGGCTCAAGGCGCATATGGCCAACCAGGACAAGTTTGACCTGGTCACCCTGCGCGCGCCCGCCGCTGCCGGCGAAGTGGGCGGTGATTTCTACGGCCTGCCCTGGCCCTGCTGGGGGACTGCGGAGTTCCGTCATCCGGGCACACATATCCTCTACAATCCGAATGTCCCCGTGAAGGATGGCGGCGGCGCTTTCCGCCCGCGCTTCGGTCTTGAGCGCGATGGCGAGACGCTTCTTGCCGAGGGCAGCTTCCCGCCCGAGTCCGAGATCGAGGACGGGTATCCGCAATTTACCATGGGGGTGCTCAAGCGTCTCGGCTGGGATGCGGATCTCACCCCGCAGGAGCTGGCCGTGATCGAGGGGATCGGTGAGTTCGACGAGGAGAAGATCGACGCGGTCAGCTGGTCTCGCGACCTCTCGGGCGGTATCCAGCGCGTGGCCATCGAGCATGGCTGCGTGCCCTACGGCAACGGCAAGGCCCGCGCCGTGGCCTGGAACCTGCCGGACCCGATCCCGGTGCACCGCGAGCCGATCTACTCGCCGCGCCCGGATCTCGTGGCGGACTTCCCGACCCGCGAGGATGGGCGTCAGTTCCGTATGCCGAATATCGGCCATACCATCCAGCAATCGGTCGTCGATCGTGGGCTGCACGAGAGCTTCCCGATCGTGCTCACCTCCGGACGTCTCGTGGAATACGAAGGCGGCGGCGAGGAAACGCGTTCGAACCCCTGGCTTGCCGAATTGCAGCAGGACATGTTCGTCGAGATCAACACCCGTGACGCCGAGTCACGCGGGATCGCCGATGGCGGCTGGGTCTGGGTCAACGGTCCGGAAGGCAATCGTGCGCGGGTCAAGGCCCTCGTCACGGAGCGCGTCGCGTCGGGCACGGCCTTCATGCCGTTCCACTTCGCCGGCTGGTTCCAGGGCGAAGACCAGCGCGGGAACTACCCGGAAGGCACCGACCCCATCGTTCTCGGTGAATCGGTGAACGTCGTCACGACTTATGGCTATGACCCCGTGACGGGCATGCATGAGGGCAAGGTCACGCTTTGCCAGATCGAAGCTGCCTGAGGGAGGATGATACAATGGCGAGAATGAAATTCCTCTGCGACGCTGATCGCTGCATCGAGTGTCAGGCCTGTGTGACCGCGTGCAAGAACGAGCATGAGGTTCCCTGGGGCATCAACCGGCGGCGCGTCGTCACCATCAATGACGGCCTGCCGGGCGAGCGTTCGGTCTCCATGGCCTGCATGCATTGCGACGATGCGCCCTGTGCCGCCGTCTGTCCCGTCGATTGTTTCTACACCACGGAAGATGCCGTGGTGCTGCACTCGAAGGACACCTGCATCGGCTGCGGCTACTGCTTCTACGCCTGCCCGTTCGGCGCGCCCCAATATCCGCGCGTCGGCAATTTCGGCACGCGTGGCAAGATGGACAAGTGCACCTATTGCTCGGGTGGGCCGGAAGCGGACATGAGCCAGGCGGAATACGTCAAATACGGCTCCAACCGCCTGGCCGAGGGCAAGCTGCCGCTCTGTGCGGAAATGTGCTCGACCAAGGCGCTTCTGGCCGGTGACGGCGACATCATCGCCGACATCTACCGCGAGCGCGTGGTTACCCGTGGCTACGGCTCGGGCGCCTGGGGCTGGCGTTCGGCCTACGGCGAAACGATCTCCGTCTGATCGGGGATAACCGATCGGATCGAAAGGGGAGGAAATCTCGTGGTACAGACATTGCTCAAACGCGCCGCCACGCTGTTCGCCGTTGTCGCGCTCATTACCTTCGCTGCGCCGGAGCTCTCGGCGCAGCAGGTCAATCCGACCGAAAGCGCCGTGCAGGAGGAGCAGCTCATGCGCGCGCTCCAGTCCGGCGAGGCCGTTTCGGGGCGCATCACCATTCCCGATGCGCGCGCGGGCGATCTGATCAAGCCCGACAACAAGGACTGGGCCGCCACCCATGGCGGCACGGTCAAGACAGTGAACGTGGTCGCCATCGTCGGGATGCTGGTGCTGCTGACCGGCTTCTACATGTATCGCGGCAAGATCCGCATCGATTCCGGGCCGTCCGGGCGCACCATACAGCGCTTCAACGCTGTTGAGCGTTTTGCGCACTGGCTTCTGGCTGCGACATTTATCATCCTGGCCCTTACAGGTCTCAACCTGTTGATCGGTCGTGCCATCATCCTGCCGATCGTGGGCGAGAGCGCTTTCGGGACACTCTCGGGATGGGGCAAGATCGCACATAACTACCTCGCCTGGCCGTTCATGGCGGCGCTGGTCGTCGTGTTCGTGGCCTGGGTGTTGCACAACATCCCCAACCGCCTCGACATCGAATGGCTGAAGCAGGGTGGCGGCTTGTTCACCAAGGGCTCGCACCCGCCGGCAAAGAAGTTCAATGCCGGGCAGAAGGTCATCTTCTGGGCCGTGATCATCGGCGGTGCGGCGCTCTCCTTCACCGGGGTGATGCTGCTCTTTCCGGATATTGCCGGCACCTCGGCGCAATGGCAGTTCTATCAGGTAATTCACGCCATCGTTGCCGGTATCATGACCGCGATCATCATCGCCCATATCTATATCGGCTCCGTCGGCATGGAGGGCGCGTTCGACGCCATGGGCTCCGGTCAGGTCGATGTGAACTGGGCCAAGGAGCACCATTCGCTCTGGGTTGACGAAAAGCTTGCGCGTGAGGGCAGGGCGGCTCCGTCATCCGGCGGCGGCGCACCGCAGCCCGCAGAATGAGACCGTTTCGGCGCTGCACATCCGTGTCGGCGCCGGGCGACTATCTGAGACGACGGTCCGGGCGGCGTCCGGGCCGTTTTTCGTCACAACCGGTATGAGACTTTTCTTCCATGGCGCAGGATGAGGCATTGACGGCAGAGGCGCGCGCGGCCCTTGCCGCGATCGCGCTTCCCGATGGCGGCAGGCTAGGCGACACCACCCGGCTCGCAGCGGTGAACGCCAGCGCAGGGCGCGTCACGGCGATGATTGCGATCGCGCCCGAGGAGGCCGAGGCCTTTGCGTCCGTGCGCGATGCTGCCCAGGCCGCGCTGGAGGCGTTGCCCGGAATCGAGAAAGCGCTGGTGGCCCTCACTGCAGAGAGTTCGGCACCTGCTCCGGAACCGCAACACAGGCCAGCGGGCGCCCTCGGAACGACGCCCGGCGCGGTGCAGGCTTCTGGCGCATCGCGCAAACCCGCCGCCATGGCCGGGATCACGCACATCGTGGCCGTCGCCTCCGGCAAGGGCGGCGTCGGCAAATCCACGACGAGCGTCAATCTGGCGCTCGGTCTGCGCGCGCTCGGCCTGAAGGTGGGCATCCTTGATGCCGATATCTATGGCCCCGCACTGCCGACCCTGCTCGGCCTGCGCGGCCAGCCGCGTGTCGGCGCAGACCGCAAACTCCTCCCGATGCAGAGCTACGGGCTCAAGGCCATGTCGATCGGGCTGCTGGTCGATGAGGAAACCGCCATGGTCTGGCGCGGGCCGATGGTGATGTCGGCGCTGACGCAGATGATGGCGGAGGTCGCATGGGGCAGGCTCGACATCCTGATCATCGACATGCCGCCCGGAACGGGGGATGCACAGCTCGCCATCGCGCAGGGCACCGATCTGTCGGGCGCGGTCATCGTCTCGACGCCGCAGGATCTCTCGCTGATCGATGCGCGGCGCGGCATCACCATGTTCCGCAAGGTGGATGTACCGATTCTGGGCGTTGTTGAGAACATGTCGCACTTCATCTGCACGGATTGCGGTGCGCATCACGCGATTTTCGGTGAAGGCGGGGCAGAGCAGGAAGCCGGGCGTCTCGGCGTGCCCTTCCTCGGCGGTGTGCCGCTCACCATGGAATTGCGCCACGCCTCCGATCTCGGCCAGCCGGTCACGGCGATGGCGCCTGACGGGGTGCTCGGCCGCATCTATGCAGGTCTCGCAGAGCGCTTGCTTGAGGGGCTGCAATAGGCGATTATGCCAAGGTTGGGACCGGTTCTCCGGCCCCCAGAAAAGACTTAGGGAGATCAAGGGGATGAAAGCGTTCGTAGCCGCAGCCATCGTTGCGATTCTGGCCGCCGTCGGCGCGGCGGTGCTGCTTGACGGCAGTTTCCAGACACCGGCCTATCAGGCCTTCGCGACGGAAGGCGTGCGTCTGGACAATCCGGGCTCCAATCTCGTCGATTTCTGATCGGGATGCAGGATCTGTCCGCGCGTCGCGCTTCAGATCCCGAAGCCCGCATAAGGCATGAAGCGCACCGGGTCTCCCGGTGCGATAGTCTGTGCGTCGTCGCCGATCTCCACCAGTCCCGTCGCCCATGATAATCCGCTGATCCGACCGGAGCCTTCCGAGCCGAACACTTCGGCGTGTCCATGCCCATCAAGCCGTGCCCGCAGATATTCACGCCGTCCGGGTTTCTTGTTCTTCGAGAAGGCGGCGGGCACGGTGAAGGCCAGGGGTTCGCTCCAGCCCGCGCCCGAGAGCGCGGCCAGCGCCGGGCGGGCGAATATCAGCGCGCAGATGAAGGCCGCGACCGGGTTGCCGGGCAGGCCGAAGACCGGCGCCCCGTTCCACAAAGCCAGCGCCAGTGGACGCCCCGGCTTGATGGCGATACGCCATTCCTGCAAGGCGCCCGTTTCGCGCAGAAGCGCGGAGACGTGATCCTCGTCACCGGCGGAGGCGCCGCCCGAGGTGAAGATCACATCCGCCTCGCGCGAGGCCGCATTGAGTCGCGCGCGCAGCGCTTCCCGGTCGTCACCCACATGGCCGAGATCGACCGGCTCGTAATGCCAGGCCTGTGCGAGGGCGAGCAGCATTGGCCGGTTGGCATCGTAGATCTTGCCCGGCGCGAGCGCTTCATCGCCGAACTGGCCCACGATCTCCTCGCCGGTGGAGAGGATACCCACGCGCAGGCGGCGATGCACCGCGATCTCGCCGATGCCGAGCGCGCTGAGCAGCGCCAGATCGGCGGGCGTGAGCGATCGCCCCGCCGGCAAGGCGGGCGCCCCCGCCGTAACATCCTCCCCCGCTTTGCGGGTATTGGATCGCGACTTGATCGGGCCGTTGAAGGCGATGCGCGCGCCGTCCGTTGCGCAATCTTCTTCGA
>NZ_DATGCW010000026.1:0-3612 GCF_035311605.1 Saliniramus sp. | reverse complement strand
TTCCGGGATCGCTCAACACGCACATGCGCGAAACGCCCATTGATCGGGCCCCCTCGCACAACGATAGTCGCTGATACGGCACCTGCCGCAAGGTCAGGCGTGCCGATGATGATCCGAGAGAGTACCATGACCGCGATGCCCGCGACCAAAGCCACCTTCGCCGGCGATCTCTTTGCCGGGCAGCACGTGCTCGTCTCCGGCGGGACCAGCGGGATCGGGCTCGCCTGCGCCCGCGCCTTCCGCGATCACGGTGCGCAGGTCACCGCCGGCGGCGTCGGCGATCCCTCCCCGGAAGGCGCAACCCGCGATCCGGCCAATGCCGGCATCCGCTTCGTCACCCTCGACGTGCGCGACCCCGCCACCATCGAATCCTGCATCGCCGCCCTGCCCGAGCGCCTCGCGGTGCTCGTCAACGCCGCCGGCATCATCCGCCGCGATGCGGAACATGATCCGGAAGTTTTCGCGCAGGTCATCGATATCAATCTCAACGGCAGCATGCGGCTGTGCACTGCGGCTCTGGAGCGGCTCACGGCAGCACGCGGCTGCGTCATCAATCTGGCCTCGATGCTGAGCTTCTTCGGCGGACCGCGCGTGCCCGGCTATTCCGCCTCCAAGGGCGGCATCGCGCAGCTTACCCGTAGCCTCGCCGCCGCCTGGGCGCCGCAGGGCGTACGCGTCAATGCGCTGGCACCCGGTTGGATCGCGACGCCGCTGACCCAAGCCCTGCAGGATGATCCCGCCCGCGCCGGTCCGATCCTCGCGCGCACGCCGATGGGCCGGTTCGGCACGCCGGAGGAAATCGCCGCAGCCGCGCTGTTTCTCGCCTCGCCCGCCGCCGGATTCGTCACGGGCGTGATCCTGCCGGTGGATGGCGGCTATGCGAGCGTCTGACAAATGAAGGAAACGTCATGAACGACAAATGGACCCCCTACCGCCATCCCCAGCCCGCCGAATCACCCCCGGAGCTGATCGTCCCCGACGCCATCCCCACGGATGAACGCGTCTGGGTGCCGGTGGAGGAGAATGTCTGGTTCCGCCCGCTTTGCCTGAGCGTCACGCGCGGCTACTGGATGAACCTTTTGCGCGTGCGCAAATCCGGCGTGCTCTCGCGCCACCGCCATCCCCAGCCCGTGCACGGTTTCGTGCTGCGCGGCGAATGGCGCTATCTGGAGCACGACTGGGTGGCGCGCGAGGGCGGCTATGTCTACGAGGCGCCCGGCGAGACCCATACGCTCGTGGTCGATCCGCATGTCGAGGAGATGATCACGCTCTTCCAGGTCAACGGCGCGATGATCTATGTCGATCCGGACGGCAATGTCACGGGCTATGACGATGTCTTCACCCGGCTCGACAAATGCCGCGCCTTTTATGCGCAAAACGGCCTCGGGGCCGATTATATCGACCAGTATATCCGCTGACGCCGTCAGCGCTGTTTTTCGCAAGGAGCCTCGTCATGGAATCGTTGCCGCGCACCCCATCCTTCTCGCTCGATGGAAGACGTGCCCTCGTGACCGGCGCCGGACGCGGCATCGGCCTCGCCGCCGCCTGTGCGCTGGCCCGGGCCGGCGCATCCGTCGATCTCGTGGCACGCAGCGGCGACGAGATCACCGCCCTCGCCGAGGCACTCGGCAAGGAAGGCTTTGCGGCCAACGCCCATGCGCTCGACGTTACCGATATCGATGCGAGCGCCGCTTTCGTCGCGGAAAACGGCCCCTATGACGTCCTCGTCAACAATGCCGGCATGAATCGCCCCGCGCCACTCACCGAGATGACACCCGCCGATTACGATGCGGTGAGCGATCTGAACGTGCGCTCGGCCTATTTCCTGATGCAGGCGGTGGTGAAAGGCATGATCGCCGCCGGCAAGGGCGGGTCGATCATCAACATGTCCTCGCAGATGGGGCATGTGGGCGGCGCCAACCGCACGGTCTATTGCGCCACGAAACACGCCATGGAGGGCTTTACCAAGGCACTCGCCTGGGAGGTCGGCAAGGAGGGCATCCGCGTCAACACCCTGTGCCCGACCTTCATCCGCACGCCGATGACGGCGGGCATGCTGGCCGATCCCGCATTCGCGGAAAGCGTCGTGTCGAAGATCGCGCTCGGCCGCGTCGGCGAGGCCGAGGACCTGATGGGCGCCGTGGTTTTTCTCGCGAGCGACGCCTCGCGCCTCGTCACGGGCACCTCACTCCTCGTCGATGGCGGCTGGACCGCGCAATGAAAGCCGGATTTCGCTGCGTGAAGGGGCTGGACAAGCCGCTCCACGCTCGCTAAATACGCGCCATCGATCGGCGCCAGGCGCCGCGTCGCCCCTCGCGGATGGTTCGCCGCGATTGCTGGGGGATAGTTTAACGGTAGAACCGCGGACTCTGACTCCGCTAGTCCTGGTTCGAATCCAGGTCCCCCAGCCAGTTTTTTCGGCAAGAACATAGAAAAATCAATCACTTGAGGGCCCGAAAGAAGCGGCCTTTCAAGGGATGTCTGCCGAACCGTCCACCAGCCTGTCCACTGCCCCCGCAGCTCCTGAATCCCCTGGTTGCATCGCCGGTTTCAGCGACAGACCCGCATCTTGCCGCGAAATCAGCCCGAGCCGGTCGGGAGGGGTGTGATGACAAGCGCCCATTACACGCGTCTGCGGGGACGGGTCACTTATTTCCGTCGCAGAACGCCCGTCGCACTGCGCAAAAAACTTGCGTCAAGCGAAATTTTCATCACGCTGGGTGACGGGGTTTGATGGGGCGGCGTATCGTGGCGGTTGCTGAAGTCTGCCGGAGCTCCCAAAGGCACGATACGCCAAGACAAATGATACCGATATTATCGCGCTGCACCAGCCCGGATCCGTCGCGGATCCCCTGACAGAAATTGCCCGTGACGGGGCCCGCAGGATGCTTGCGGCGGCACTTCGGGCCGAAGCTGACGCCTTCGTTGCGCAGCATGCAGAAGAGACCCTTCCGGATGGCCGGCAACGGATCGTCCGGCATGGTTACGGGCCATAGCGCAACATTCAGACCGGGATCGGTCCGCTCGACGTGCGCCGCCCGAAAGTCCGCGACCGGGCCACGGACACGCCCGCCGAGAAGAAGATCCGCTTCACCTCCAACATCCTGCCGAAATGGGCCTGGCGGTCGAAAAGCCTCGATGCCCTGCTGCCGGTGCTTTATCTGCGCGGGATCTCCACCGGCGATTTCCAGGAAGCGCTGTCAGCGTTGCTCGGGGCGGATGCGCCTAACCTGTCACCTGGTGTCATCTCCCGCCTGACGGGCGATTGGCAGCAGGAATACGATCGCTGGCAGCGCCGTGATCTCTCGGCCCGGCGGTATGTGAACCGCGCCGGGTTTGCCGGAGGCTCCAACTCCTGAGAAGGTGGAGCCATCCTGAGCAAGACAACGAACAAGTATTCTCCGGAAGTGCGTGAGCGGGCTGTGCGGCTGCTGCAAGAGAACGAGGGTCGGCACGAATCCCGATGGCCGGTGATCGCGCTGTTCGCGATCGTGATGGGCGGCATCTATGGCGGCATCTTCACGCCGACGGAGGCGGCGGGGATCGGCGCCTTCGGGGCGTTTCTTTTTGCGCTGGGGCGCGGGGCGCTGAGCTGGAACGGGCTGGTCGAGA
>NZ_DATGCW010000025.1:0-25910 GCF_035311605.1 Saliniramus sp. | reverse complement strand
GCCGCGCGGCTGGGAACCGCGCGCGGATCGACGGCGAAGAGATTGCGCCCGGTGGGCAGCACATCACGGCGCCCGCGCCAGGGCGAGCCGGCGGGGCCGGGGGCGACGAAGCGCCCGTCGAGCGCGGCGATCAGCGCCGCGCGCTCGCCGTGCGGGGAGGCGGCGAGCGCATCCGGATCGAGATTGTCGACGCGGTCCGCGTCAGTCGCCCGAGCGGGGGCGCCGAAGATGTGGAGGCCGTCGGTGAACTGGGTTTCCTTGATGTCGCAGACGAAGGCGTCGACGCGCGCGATCGCCTCCTGCTTGCAGGTTTCCGGCGTAATCTGCAGATCCTCGACGATCTGCGTCGCTTGCGCGGCCTCGATGATGGCGTCGACGAGCCGGTCGCGGCGGCGCGGGTCGAGCCCGTCGGCGGTGGAATACTCGTCGAGCAGGCGCTCCAGCCCGTGCAGGGCGTCAGGCATCACGCCGCTGCGCACGGGCGGCGTCATATGGCCGATAGTGAGGGCGCCGATGCGCCGCTTCGCCGTGGCGGCCTCGCCGGGATCATTGACGATGAAGGGGTAGATTACTGGCAGCGAACCAGTCAGCGCCTGCGGCCAGCATTCCTCACTGAGCGCCACGGCCTTGCCGGGCAGCCATTCCAGCGTGCCATGCGCGCCGAGATGAATCAGCGCGTCGATGGCGCATGCATGGCGCAGCCAGAGATAGAAGGCGACATAGGCGTGACGTGGGGCGCGGGCGAGATCATGATATTCCTGCGCGCGATCAGCGTTGTTGCCGCGCTCGGGCTGGAGCGCGGTGATCATTCCGCCATGCTCAAGCGCCCGGAAACGGAAGGCACCGTCGCGGCAATCCGGATCCTCCTCCGGTGCCCCCCATTGCGCGTCGAGCGCGTCCCGCAGGCTCTGCGGCAGGGTGGCGAGCGCGGCGCGATAGGCTTCAAGCGGCCAGCTGATGCGCGATGTACGCAGCGAACCGACGAGGCCGTCGCCATCGGCGGGTGTCTTGCCCGTCATATAGCCGTGTTCGGCGAGGAGTCCGTAGAGGCCGACGGCGCTCGCCGGCGCATCAAGGCCGATCGCATGGGCGTGCTGGTCCTCGCGTCCGGGATAGGTCGAGAGGATGAGGGCGAGGCGAAGCTGCTCGGGCGACTTGCGGCGCAGATTGACCTGCGCATGCGCTTTTTCAGCGAGCGCGGCGATCTGGCCGGCATCGGCGCAATGGGCGCGGCGTGCGAAGCCGAGATCAGGGTCGCGCGCCTCCTGCTCCTTGAAGGAGACGACGCCCGCGAAGATGCGGCCATCGACTTCCGGCAGCACCACATGCATGGCGAGATCCGCCGGCGAGAGCCCGCGTTCGGCCTCGCTCCAGGCCTTGCGGTCGGAATTGGCCAGCGCCACCTGCAAAACCGGCGCATCGGCGATATCGAGCGGCGTGCCGCCATCCGCATCCATGCGCGCGGAGAAGGCGGTGGCGTTGATGATCACGTCCGGTTCCAGCCGCGCCAGATGCCGGCGCAGCCAGCCGGCGGCATCGGGGGCCTTCAGGCTGGGCACGAAGATGCCGAAGGAATCGAAGCCGCGTTCCTCGAGCGCTGCGATCATCGCCTCGACCGGGCCGGTATCGGCGGCGGTGAGAAAGGAGCGGTAGAAGATCACCGGCGCGAGCGGGCGCACACCCGCGCGCGGCAGGGCCAGCGGGCAGATGATGCCCGTGCCGGGACGGAAGAAGCCGACCGGCGCCATCGCCTTCACGCCGATGACCGGATCGGCATACAGCCCGCCGGCAAGCGCCAACTGGGCGAGTGCTGCATGGGCCGCACCCTGTCCGCCCTGATCGCACAGATGCGCGATGCGCCGCAGGGTCGAGACCGGCAGGTTCGAAGCCGCATCGAGCCGCTCGTCCGGGCGGCCATCAGCCGGGATGACCGCGAGTGCGATATTCTCGCGCTCCGCCAGCTTCTGGATCTGCTCGATCCCGTAGGACCAGTAATCCACCCCGCCGAGGATGCGGATCAGGATCGCGCGCGCCCCCGACAGGGTGTTCTCGCAATAGGTATCGACGGAGAGCGGATGGATCAGCGATGCGATATTGGCCAGACGCAGGCTCGGCATCCCCTCGCGCGCCGCCCGCCAGGCAGCGGCGAAGGCGCCGAGATCGCTGTCGGAGAAAGACAGAACGACGAGATCGGCCGGGCTCTGCCCCAGATCCTGGGGCGCGCCGGCTTCTTCGAGGCCATGGCTTTCGCGAAAGACGACATGCATCGCTAAAACCCGCTCAGCCGTTGAGCACGGATTCGATGGCCGTGCGGTTGATGTGATCATGCTCTGCGATCACCACCAGCCGCGAGGCGCGCTCTTCCTGCGGCGCCCATGGGCGGTCAAATTGGGTGCGCACGCGCGCGCCGACGCCCTGGACGAGGAGCCGCATCGGCTTGCCGGGTACCGCGACATAGCCCTTCACGCGCAGGATGTTCTGCTCGCGGGCGAGACGCTCGACCCGCGCCACGATCTCATCGGGCGACAGCCCCTCGGGAAGCGTGACGATGATGCTCTCGAAATCCTCGTGATCATGTTCGTGGTCGTGGTCGTCGTGATGCGAGGGCCGCGCGGCGAGATCGTCCTCCGCCGCCTTGTCGAGACCGATCAGAACGCGCGGATCAAGCCTGGCCTCGCTGGCTTCGAGGATAGGCACCGGACGCGGCGCTTCCTTCTCGATCACGGCGCGGGCGCGGGCCATGGCATCTGCATCGACGAGATCGGCCTTGTTGAGAATGACGAGATCGGCGCAGGAAATCTGGTCCTCGAAAAGCTCGGAGAGCGGCGTCTCGTGATCGACGCCCTCATCGGCGAGACGCTGGGCCTCCACCGCTTCGGGATTGGCCGCGAAACGTCCCGCAGCCACCGCCTCGGCATCGGCCACGGCGATCACGCCGTCCACAGTGATGCGCGACCGCAGATCCGGCCAGTCGAAGGCCTTGAGCAAGGGCTTCGGCAGAGCGAGGCCCGACGTCTCGATGACGATGTGATCGGGCTTTTGCGGCAGCTTCATCAGCGCTTCGATCGTGGGCACGAAATCATCTGCGACGGTGCAGCACAGGCAGCCATTGGCGAGTTCGAGGATCGAATCCGCCGGACAGTTCTCGTCGGCGCAGGATTTCAGGATGTCTCCGTCAACGCCGACATCGCCGAATTCATTGACGATCACGGCGAGCCGCAGGCCCTGCGGGTTTTGCATCAGATTGCGGATCAGCGTCGTCTTCCCCGAGCCGAGAAAGCCGGTGATGATGGTGACGGGCGTCTTGCTGACCGAAGCGGCGAAAGCGTTGCTCATGCGGATTGGTCCTCGCTGGCGCGGGCCGGTGTGGCGGCGGGCGCGGCGGAATGGGAAGATGAAGGCGGGAAGGGCGGGATCCGGGCGATCACCCCCTTGCGGAAGATCTGCGGGCGCGCGCGCCAGGGCACGATACCGTCATCGGTGCCGGCATAGAGCGTGGCGCCGGCAATGATGTCGTCGATGCTCCCGACCGGATCGAGATCGCCATAGACGTAGCTCCAGCGCGTCGGGCTGGTCAGCCCCACGGTGCAGGCGCGCTTGCAGTTGGAGAGACATTCGACGCCCGCCAGAATGAAGGGCGCGTCGTCGGGCAGGGCGGCCGCGAGATTGTCATGGAGGTGCGTTCCGGCGCGCGGTCCCTCCGTCTCGATGATCTGCCCCTCGGCATCGCGCTGCCGGCAAGTGAGGCAGACATGCAGGATCGGGCGCATGTCTGGCTGATATGTCGTTTCGGGGGCGGCATCCGTGCCGCGCATATCGTCTTGGCTCATGGTGTCGTGTCCAAACCTCGAAAACCGGCAGAACCCGGCATTCGCGTCCGGCAACGGACCTGCGCCCCGTCAGCCGATCAGTTTCCCCGGTGCACCCCGCCCGGATCGATCATCATTGCAGGCGACGGCAGGTCTCCTGGCTCACGGGTCATCGCCGCCAGCTCCTTCCCGGCCATGGGCCAGTGGTTCACGCTGGAAGCTCGCCGCTCACAGTTGCGGGGGCAGCTCCGGCACGGATATGGCGGGACGAGGCCCGCATATCCTTCCGGCATTCCCTTGAAAGCCGCGCCCGAAAGCGCAGCACCGTCGGCATTTTCAATGGTCTAACGGAGCGCGGGGCGATGTCAACCGAGGGCTGCCCGCTCCGCGCCCGCTTCGAAATGGCTCAGCTCTTCGTGTCGTGGTCGTGATCATGATCGTCGTCATGATCGTGATCATCGGCGCCCACCGGCGCCTCGACGCCGACCTCGGCGGTGATCGCGCCGGCTTTTGCGAATTCGAGCAAGATGTCGAAATGATCGCCTTCGCGCAACACGCGCTGGACGTTGGGCAGGACCAGCGTGATACCGCCCTGCTGGAAGCTGATGGTCTGCCCGGGGGCGATTTCAAGTGTCGGCGCCTCGACAACGCGCAGGGTGCCGTTCTTGACGGCCGGGGCCTGAAGCCTGCCGTGGCCGGTGAAGCGTGTGGTGGCGGCGATGAGTTCATCGCCTTCGAGGCCGGTATTGTCGATGGTCAGAAAGACCTCGATCGCGTCCGAAGTGGGGCTGGTAGCATGGGTCCACAGATGGCTGACGATAATGCTGCCGGACTGGTGGACATCCCCGCCGTCATGCGCCTTTGCCGATGTAACCATGCTGGCCGTTGCGATGATGCTGGCGGGCATGCCGAGCAGGAAAGCGGCGACGAGCGCCGTGAGGAACTTGTTCATCATTATTCTCCCACGAGGACTCCCGCCCTCGTCGATCAGGGTTGCTTCATGTCGGCAGGTCTCCTGGCTCTCGGGTCATCACCGCAATGTCCGCCTTCCCGGTGCGTGCGGCACCAGTGGCTTTCGGACGGGCTCACCGATTACAGTTGCGGGAGCAGCACCGGTCTCGCACCGGCTTCCCTGTTTGGCCCAGAACGGGCACCGACCACGGCAAGGGGCCACAGGGACCGGGGCGAGTCAATCGGGCGCCCCGCATGACGAGGCCGATCGCGCCTGTGTCAGTATGGCGCGTGAAGGACCAAATCCCTGTCAGATATCGAAGAATACGGTCTCGCGCGGGCCTTGCAGAAAAATCTCGAAACGGTATGTGCCCGGGTCCACTTCCTGCGCGATCAATGTCGCGATGCGCTCGCGATGCTCGATTCGGGCGAGCACCGGATCGCCGGAGAGATCATCCTGTGGAAAATACATGCGCGTATGCAGGCCCAGATTGATGCCGCGCGCGACGATCCAGAAGCCGATATGCGGTGCCATCAGCGTGCCACCCGGCCCCGAAACCGCACCAGGGCGGATCGTCTCGAAGCGGAATTCGCCGGTCTGCGGATCGGCTGCGCAGCGACCGAACCCGGTGAGGAACGGGTCCCCGTTGCCGCGCGGATCGCCGCGCCCGGGATGAATGCCTTGCGCATCCGCCTGCCAGATCTCGATGAGCGCGTCGCGCAGGGGCGCCCCCATCCCGTCATGCACGCAGCCGGTGATGCTGATGCGCTCGCCGCGCGTCTCGTCGCTGATCATGATGGCGCCGAGATCGGCATGCGGCCAGTCGAGCCCGGCTGCGCGCGGGGTGCAGCCGATATGCAGATACGGCCCCGCCGTCTGGGAGGGGGTTTGCTTGAGGTAATCCGGTCGATCCTGCATCAGGTGCCCTCCGGACGGTTCTCGAAGAAGGTGGCGCGGCGACCGCGCAGGACGATGTCGAAACGCCAGGCGATGGCGTCCATCGGCTGCGTGGCGCGCATGTCGAGCCGCGCGGTAAGCGAATCGATGGCCCGTGGGTCGGGGATGGTGTTGACGATCGGGCAGAGCCCGATCAGCGGATCGCCCGCGAAATACATCTGCGTGATCAGCCTTTGCGCAAAGGCATGGCCGAAGACCGAGAAATGGACATGCGCGGGGCGCCAGTCATTGGCCCGGTTCGGCCAGGGATAGGGGCCGGGCTGGATGCTGCGAAACGCATAGCCGCCCTGCTCATCGCTGATGGTGCGCCCGCAGCCGCCGAAATCCGGATCGAGCGGCGCGAGATAGCCGTCCCGCTTGTGGCGATAGCGCCCGCCGGCATTGGCCTGCCAGATCTCGATCAGCGCATCGGGCACGCCGCGCCCGTCCTCGTCGAGGATGCGGCCATGCACGATGATGCGCGGGCCGATCGCGCTGTGGCCGGCGCGGGCGTGGTTCATGGTCAGATCCGCGTCATGCGGGCCGATGATCTCGTGGCCGAAGACCGGGCCGGTGAGTTCCGACAGGGTCGCCGGCATTGCGACAGGCGGCTTTTGCGGGCTGCGCAGCACACTCGACTTGTAAGCGGGTGTCAGGGCCGGCGGATGGCGGGAGGTATCGCGTTCGGTATAGCTCATGAGCCCGCCTCATCCTGCGCATCCATTTCGGCGAAGATCTCTTTGGCGATCTTCAGTGCGTGGTTGGCGCGCGGCACGCCGGCATAGACCGCGACATGCATCAAGGCCTCGCGCACATCCTCGCGGCTCGCCCCGGTATTGCGCGTGGCACGCAGATGCAGGGCGAGTTCCCCGTCATTGCCGAGGCCAGCGAGCAGGGCGATGGTGACCAGCGAGCGCTCGCGCGGCGTGAAATCCGGGCGCGTCCAGAGCATGCCCCAGGCGGAGCGGGTGATGAAATCCTGAAACGGTGCGTCGAAATCGGTCTTGCGCGCCTCGGCGCGATCCACATGCGCATCGCCGAGCACCTTCCTGCGCACGCGCATGCCCTCATCGTGCAAATCACTCATTACAGCTCTCCCCTTGCGTGCCCGCGATCTCATGCGGTGATGCGACACCGGCTCGCGGGACATTGTTATTCGTCCCCTTGCGCGACAGATTAGGCGTGTCGGCGGCGCCTGTCATCGTTTCGATGCGACATCGGATGTGGCGGCAGGTGCTTTCGCGGCGCGGCGCTTTGCGCTATGCGACGGTCGAGATCGAGGAGGGTGAGCGGTCATGGCGAGCGGCAGGTTGCGTCTGGGTGTCAATATCGATCATGTCGCCACGGTGCGTAACGCCCGCGGCGGCCCCCATCCCGATCCGGTGCGCGCGGCGCATCTGGCCATCGAGGCCGGGGCCGACGGCATCACGGCGCATCTGCGCGAGGATCGCCGCCATATCCGCGATGCCGATATGGAGCGGCTCATGGCGGAAATCACCAAACCGCTCAATTTCGAAATGGCGGTCACTGATGAGATGATCGCGATCGCCACCCGCCTGCGCCCGCATGCCGCCTGCCTCGTCCCCGAGAAGCGTGAGGAGCGCACGACCGAGGGCGGGATCGACCTTGAGGCGCGCCCGGGCGCCCTGCGCGATGCGATTGCGGCCTTGGCCGATGCGGGATGCCGCGTCTCGCTCTTCGTCGAGCCGGAAGAGCGCGTCATGGATGCCGCGCGCGCGCTCGGGGCACCGGTGGTCGAACTGCATACCGGGCGTTATGCGGAACTCTGGCTCGCTGGCGACGAGGCCGGTATCGCTGGCGAACGCGACCGGCTGCGCCGCGCGGCGGCGCATGGCGCGGGTATCGGGCTCGAAATGCATGCAGGCCACGGGCTCACCACGGAGAATGTCGGCCCCGTCGCGGCGATCGGGGAATTCGTCGAGCTCAATATCGGCCATTACCTGATCGGCGAGGCGATCTTTTGCGGATTGCCGGAGGCAATCGGCGCCATGCGCGCGGCAATGGATGAAGCACGATCGGGGCAATCCGCATGATCGTCGGGATCGGCTCGGATCTGTGTGATATCCGGCGCGTCGAAGCCTCGATCGCGCGCCACGGCACCCGCTTCACGCATCGCGTCTTTACCGAGGGTGAGCGGGCGCGTTGCGAGGCGCGTGTCAATCCCGGGCCCTGCTATGCGCGCCGCTTCGCTGCGAAGGAAGCGGCGGTGAAGGCACTCGGCACCGGCATTGCCGAGGGGGTGTTCTGGCGCGATATCGCGGTGGTCAACGATGCGGCGGGACGCCCCACGCTGGAACTGACAGGGGGGGCTGCCGTGCGGCTCGCTGCGCTGATCCCGGAAGGCCATGAGGCGCATGTCCATGTCAGCCTCACCGACGAGCCGCCGATGGCGCAGGCCTTCGTGATCATCGAGGCGCTTGTGAAGACGTGACGTGCCGGGCGCTCGTCACGGGCGCGGATACTCCATGTAGAGGGCTTGCGGATCATAGCTCGCGAGGATTTCGGGCTGCGCGATCGCGCAGCGCGCAAAACCCTGTCTTTGCCAATAGCCCGTGGCGGGGCCGGTGCTGATCAGCGCGATAACCGGGAAATCCGCGAAGGCCTCGCGCTTCAGCGATGCGAGCAGCACGGCTGCATCGCCCTTGCCGCGCTGCTGTGGGGCGATGGCGAGGTCGTGGATATACAGGCAATCGGGATCATCGGGCAGTGCGCCAATCAGGCTATCGAGGGCGGGCGGGGCGCCACGGCGCCAGGGATGGGCCAGGAGGTAGCCACGAAGGTCGGCGCCGGCGGCTAGAACGCGGCACCATTGCGGGGCGAGGGCGAGTCGCTCGCGCGCGATCTCCGGGTGCTCCGGATAGGCCGCGTGGACTTGCTTCGAGAGAGCGAACACCGCTGGAAGATCGGCATGCGCCATCCGGCGCCATGCGTCCCGATTGCGCGTATCGGCCATGCTGGCCCCCACACCGAACCGATGCGCCGGGCCTCGCGGGCCCGGCGATATCACGGTTGCGATCAGAACGACTTGACGATCTCGTCGACCATCTTCTTGGCGTCACCGAACAGCATCATGGTGTTGTCGCGGAAGAACAGCTCGTTCTCGACGCCGGCATATCCCGAACCCATGCCGCGCTTGATGAACAGCACGGTCTTGGCCTTGTCCACATCGAGGATCGGCATGCCGAAGATCGGCGATTGCGGATCGGTCTTGGCGGAGGGGTTGGTCACGTCGTTGGCGCCGATCACGAAGGCGACATCGGCCTGGGCGAATTCGCCGTTGATATCCTCGAGCTCGAAGACTTCGTCGTAAGGCACGTTCGCCTCGGCCAGCAGCACGTTCATGTGACCGGGCATGCGGCCCGCCACCGGGTGGATGGCGTATTTGACCTCGACACCCTCCGCCTTGAGCAGATCCGCCATCTCGCGCAGGGTGTGCTGCGCCTGCGCCACCGCCATGCCGTAACCCGGCACGATGATGACCTTGGCGGAGTTCTTCATGATGAAGGCCGCATCATCCGCTGAACCCTTCTTTACGGGCCGCGTTTCGACGCCACCGGCGGTCGCAGCATCTGTCTCGCCGCCGAAGCCGCCAAGGATCACGGAGATGAAGGAGCGGTTCATCCCCTTGCACATGATGTAGGAGAGGATCGCACCCGACGAGCCGACCAGCGCGCCGGTGATGATCAGCGCCAGATTGCCCAGGGTAAAGCCGATACCCGCCGCAGCCCAGCCGGAATAGGAGTTGAGCATCGATACGACGACCGGCATGTCAGCGCCGCCGATCGGAATGATCAGCAGGATGCCGAGCGCCAGCGCGACGATGACGATCAGCCAGAAGACGATGGCGCTCTCGGTCGCGATGAAGATGCCCAGCAGCACCACCATGGCGATGCCGAGGCCAAGATTGATCGCATGGCGCGCCGGCAGCATGATCGGCTTGCCGGACATGCGACCGTCCAGCTTGAGGAAGGCGATGACCGAACCGGTGAAGGTGAGCGCGCCGATGGCGCAGCCGAGCCCCATCTCGAACAGGGTGACACCGGAAATGCTCCCGGGTGCGCCCAGATCGAAGGCCTGTGGCGCATAGAGCGCAGCCGCCGCGACGAGCACTGCTGCCATGCCGACCAGCGAATGGAAGGCGGCGACGAGCTGCGGCATCGCCGTCATCGGCACGCGCCGCGCGATCACCGCACCGATGCCGCCACCGATGGCGATCCCTGCGATAACCAGCAGCCAGCCACCAAGCGAGGGATTGGCATAGACGAGCGTCGTGGCCACGGCCAGACCCATGCCGACCATGCCGTAGAGATTGCCCTGGCGAGAGGTGGTCGGATGTGACAGTCCGCGCAGCGCCAGAATGAACAGGACGCCCGAGACGAGGTAAAGCAGATTTGCGATATTGGCGCTCATCCCGTCAGCCCTTCTTCTTGTACATGGCGAGCATGCGCTGGGTGACGAGGAAGCCGCCGAAGATGTTCACGGAGGCCATGACGAGGGCGAGGAAGCCGAAGACCTGTGCGCCCCAGCCAGCGCCGCTATCGGTCATCGCCGCAGCGGCGGGCATGCCCACTGCAAGAAGCGCACCGACCACGATCACCGAGGAAATCGCGTTGGTCACTGACATCAGCGGGGTGTGCAAAGCGGGCGTCACTGCCCAGACCACGTAATAACCGACGAAAATGGCGAGCACGAAGATCGCGATTCGAAACACCGTCGGATCGACGCCGCCACCCGTGGCCACCGTCGCGGCAGCCGCCAGCGAATCGGCATAGCCTTGCGCCGCATCCGCCGCCTCGCGTGCGACTTCCGCCGCCGCCTGCGCGCGTTCCAGCGCCTGTTCGGGAGTGAGGTCCGTCATCGTTTCCCCCCTCTGTCCTTATGCTGCCGCGCTCACGCGTCCGGCTTGAAATTGGGATGGACGATCGCGCCGTCACGGGTGAGGAGCGTCGCCTTGACGAGCTCGTCCTCCCAGTTCACGGCAATCGCCTTGGCCTCCGTGTCGATCAGCGTCTCGACGAAGGCATAGAGGTTCTTGGCGTAGAGCGACGAAGCGCTCGCGGCGAGGCGACCGGGCATGTTGAGATGGCCGACGATCTTGACGCCCTGGTGCTCGATCACGTCACCCGGCTCGGACAATTCGCAATTGCCGCCGCGCTCGACCGCGAGATCGACGATGACCGAGCCGGGTTTCATGGATTCGACCATGGCGCGATCGATCAGGACCGGCGCAGGCCGACCCGGGATCAACGCGGTGGTGATCACGAGATCCTGCTTGGCGATGTGGGCGGCGACGAGCTCGGCCTGCTTGGCCTTGTATTCGGCGGACATTTCCTTGGCATAACCGCCCGCCGTCTCAGCCTGTTTGAACTCTTCGTCCTCGACGGCAACGAACTTGGCGCCAAGGCTCTCGACCTGTTCCTTCACCGCAGGCCGCACATCGGTGGCGGAGACGACGGCGCCCAGGCGGCGCGCCGTCGCGATGGCCTGCAGACCGGCCACTCCGGCCCCCATGACGAAGGCGCGCGCAGCGGGAACGGTGCCGGCTGCGGTCATCATCATCGGCATGGCGCGGCCATATTCCGCCGCCGCGTCGATCACGGCGCGATAGCCGGCGAGATTGGCCTGGCTGGAAAGCACGTCCATAACCTGCGCGCGGGTGATGCGCGGCATCAGCTCCATGGCGAAACCGGCAATGTTGCGCCCGGCCATCTCGGCCAGCGCATCCTGCGCGCCATAAGGGTCCATGATGGCGACGACGATGGCGCCTTCCTTGATGATTTCGAGCACGGCGCTTTCCGGGCGGCGCACGAGCAGAACGATATCCGCACCATCCGCAGCCGTTCCGGGGCTCGCCGCGATCGTCGCGCCGACCGCCTCGTAATCGGCATCGGTGACGCCGGAAGTCAGGCCCGCTCCGGCCTGAACGACGACATCCGCTCCGAGCGCCTTGAACTTCTTCACCGTGTCCGGTGTTGCGGCAACCCGGCTCTCGTTCGCCTCGGTTTCCGTGAGTACGGCGATACGCATGCAATACCCCCCTCGCATTGAGCCGGGACCGGCAGGCGGCGTCACGTCGGATGCCGGTGGGGCGTGCACGTCCTGTTGTCGGTGCCGCTACCGGATCTGCGTTACGCGCCCCATCCCCTCTGCCGCCGCTGGCGGAGACCGCCCCGCGACATTCGCAACAGGCACCGTTGCCCGATGCTCTTCATCATCTTCCCGAGCCTGATTCGCCCGCCCTTCCTGCTCCGCCCCATATGGCACACCCTTGCCAGGGTGCAAGACGATGCGAACGGATCAGCCGGTGTTCAGATCACCAGAAAATGAAGAATCATGAGCCCGAACACGGCTGCCGGTGCCTTCCAGGCAACCGTGCGCGAAACGGCGCCAATGGTCCCGGCCACACTCGAAAGCACGACATAGACGATCGCGGCGACCCAGGCGCCCTTGACCCCGCCGAGGGCGAGCGCGAGCACCCAGCATAAAACGACGAGCGTGGACAGAGTGGTGAATTCCACGAACCCGTCATAGGTTTTCTCGTGGATTTCCCCATCCATCTCGGGCCTGTATTCCTCCGTCGGACGACGGTTCGTATCCGCCATGGCAGCCATGTCCTGTTTTTCCTACTGAAACTGTCCATCGGCTTTAGCCCAACCGGGCGCGTCTCGCAATCCATTGATGCGTCGCAAGTGCGGCTTTCGACAGGATAGATCGCAAATCCCGGTTCGGTGTGTCACGCCGGCATGGGCTGCAGGCCCGCGCGCGCAAGCGCCACATTCTGCCGCTGTGCGAGGGCTTCGATGTCGAAACGGGCGATTTCTTCCTCGAACAGCTGATGATAATTCAGTTCTGCGCGCAGATGCAGATAGACGGCGCCCAGCCCGATCGCGGCACGATCCATGAAGACGAATTCCCGCGGCACCGTCACGGGACCCTTTTCCTTGAGCGCCCGGTGCACCTCGAAGGCCTGCCGGCGCCCGTATTCACCAGGCTTCACGCCATCGGCGATGGTGCGCACGCGATCCTCCAGCAGCGGGCCGTAGATGAAGCGCGCCCAGATGTTGAGGATGTCGATCAGCTCGTTGGTCAGCCCCTTGAAGCCCCAGGTCTCGTAGGCATGCACCGTGCGCTCGCGGTCATCATGCTGGAGGCCACGATAGAGATCGACGACGCCGCTGACGAATTTCGGTGGGAAGATCCGGATGCAGCCGTAATCGAGCAGGTTGATGCCCATCGGTTCGCCGGCTTCCTCGAACACCGTGTAATTGCCCAGATGCGGATCGCCGTGGATCACCGCCGCATGGCTGAACGGGTGCCACCACGCCTTGAACATGGCGATGGCCAGCCGGTTGCGGATCTCGATCGGACCGTCCTTGTATTCGAGGATCCGCTTGCCCTCGAGCCAGCCCAGCGTCAGCAGGCGTCTTGTGGAAAGATCGGGATGCACGGACGGTACACGCACGGCATCGACGCCCTGCAGGGCGTCGTCATAGAGCGCGACATGTCGGGCTTCGCGCGCGTAATCAAGCTCCTCGCGCACCCGCTCGCCGATTTCCGTGGCGATCTCGCGGGTGTCGATGGCCGGATCCATGCGCCGGTGGATGGCGAAGACCATGCCGAGCTGACGCAAATCCGCCTCCACTGCGGATTGCATGTCGGGATATTGCAGCTTGCAGGCGAGCGGCTCGCCATCCCTTGTGGTGGCGCGATGAACCTGGCCGAGCGAGGCGGCAGCCGCCGGTTTGAGGTCGAATTCGCCGAAACGCTCACGCCAGCCCGCGCCGAGTTCCGTCTGCATGCGGCGCTTGACGAAGGCGGCGCCCATGGGCGGGGCTTCCGATTGCAGCTTTTGCAGTTCCGCCGCATATTCCGGCGGCACCGCTTCCGGGATGGTGGCGAGCAGCTGCGCCACCTTCATGATCGGCCCCTTGAGACCGCCCAGCGCCTGGGCGAGCGCGGCTGCGTTTTCCGGATTGGCCTGTCCCTTGGTACCGAACAACCGCGAACCTGCGGCACGCGCAGCAACCGCGCCCACATTAGCGCCCACGCGCGCATAGCGGGTTGCACGGGCTGAAAAACGGTTTGCTTCGCGATCACGCGTGCTCATGCGGTGGCCTCCGGCGCGGTTCTGGAACGACATCCATCAGATAGCGTCAGAGCGTCCCATGAGAAGGGGAGGCGTCACCGCGCGGCGGGCGGCTGCGCTTCCTGACCATCCTGCCCAGCCTCCGCATCCGGCGGCAACACGAAGACCTGGCCCGGATAGATCAGGTCCGGATTACGAATCTGATCCTGATTGGCCTCGAAGATCTCTGTGTAGCGGATGCCGCGCCCATAGACTTGCCGGCTGATGCGCCACAGGCTGTCACCGCGCTCGACCGAGGCGGTGGACAGTTCCGGGACGACCACCGTCGCTTCGCGGCGCTCTCCAACGGTTGCCGGCGCCTCGGGAGACGATTCGGCTTCAGCGGTCGTGCCGAGCGACGCGTCGGCAGATTCGGCTTGGCGTTGCGGCTCGCGCGCCGCGCTGTCCTGAGCCTCGGTGAGCGCAGCCTCTGTCGCCTCAGCCTCTGTTGCCTCGGACGCGGTTGCCTCGGACGCAGTTGGAGGGGATCCGGCCTGCTCGGCCTCGGTAGCCTGCGCGGCTGGAGGTGTCGGCGCGCCTGCTTCTGCAGCGGGAGCCGGTTCCGGCTCCGGCAGCGCCGCCGCCACCGCCTCGGGAACGGTGAATGCGACCTCGGCACGTGAGCGCACCGTGCCGGTCTCCGGATCGACATCATCGAGCCGCACCTGATAGCGCCCGGGGCGCACACCACGCCTGATGGCGAAGGAGACATCGCCTTCCTCATCGGCCTCGGCCCGTGCCACCAGCGTGTCGTTCAGATAGAGCCGGATCGCCGCCTGCGCCTCAGCCTCGCCGGAGACGAAGAGCCCGCCCCCGGTCTCGGCCTCGACGGCGACGATGCGCACACCGGGACGCGCACCGACGGGCTGCGCCGTATTGTCGGCGTCCGGATCGATTGCGGCGACCGCCGTCTCTGTTTCGTCGGTCGGCATTGCGTCGCTTTCGGGCATGGCCGTCTCTGCAGCACCAGGCTCGCGCAGCGTTTGCTGTGCGACATCCGCCCCGGAGGCGTTGATATCTTCCGGTGACCCGGCAACGTCATCGGGCTCGACCGCGTCGCGGGTCGCACGCACGTCCGCTGGCGCTTCGGAGGACGTCGTTTCCTGCGCAGCAATTTCGGCAACCTGTACCGGTTCGGGACGCGAGAGCACTTCAGTGGGGCGCCCGGGCGCCGTGAGCGCTACCATCGGCATGCGCGCACGCTCGGCATCGACGATGATGGTGACGCTTTCGCGTGACGTCAGCACGTTGCCCTGCGCATCGGTGGCGCGCAGGGTGACATCGCTGGTCCCGGTCGGGAATGGCCTGGGAATGAAGACGAAGGCGCCGGAGGGTCCGGCAAAGGTTTCGTCGTAAACCTCGCCGTCGCGCAGCAGAGCCACATCGCCTTCCGGCGCATCGCGCCCGGCAATGACGGCCTCGCCCGTGGGTTCGACGCGGATCGTATCGAAGGCCGGCAGGCGCGGCAGCGCGATTTCCGGCTCCGCTTTCGGCGCGGGGGCGGCGGGATCGCCGAGGGCGGCGACATCCTCCTCGATCAGTGTTTCGACCTGCGCGGTGTCGGCATCGCTTTCCGCAAGGGCATCTTGCGCCACGTCTTCAATGCCGTCGCGGGTCGCTTGCGCAGCTGTCTCATCTGTGGCCTGCGTGCCACTGACCGCATCGTCGGATGGTGCCTGCCCGGCTTCTTCCGGCTCCGCCTCGACCTGCGCCGTCTGGTCGGCAGGCGCCTGCACCCCGGGCTGCGACCGCGCGGCTTCCTGTGTGGCGACAGATTCCCGTTGCGCGACGGGCGCGCTACGCTCATCCTCGCTCATGACATACCAGAGCCCGCCCGCTGCACCGGCAGTGGCGATGAGCCCGGCGAAGAAGACGGTACGAGACAGACCAAGGATCACGGCGCGGTCTCCAATGCGGTTGCGCCAATCCGTTGCGGCGCAAAAATACGCGTAGACGGCAAGGGTTTACACGGTTCAGCAAGGCGTGAAAACGGCTAAATGCAATGGTTTGGCCAAACTTGGGACAAAAACGGACAAAATGATGAATACCATCCGCTCTATATGTGTCTATTGCGGCTCCGGTTCCGGCAGTGATCCCGCCTTTGCCGAGGCGGCGAAGGCGCTCGGGCGCGCCATGGCCGCGGAGAATATCGGCCTCGTCTATGGCGGCGGCGCCGTAGGGCTTATGGGGACGGTCGCCCGCGCGGTGCTCGATCACGGCGGCCATGTCACGGGAATCATTCCTGATTTTCTCATGGACAAGGAGCGCACGCTGTCCGACGTTCAGGATACCATCGTCGTCTCCGACATGCATACCCGCAAGCAGATGATGTTTGAGAAGGCCGATGCCTTCGTCGCCCTGCCCGGCGGGATCGGCACGCTGGAAGAACTGGTCGAACAGATGACCTGGGCCCAGCTCGGTCGCCACCGCAAGCCGATCCTGATGTTCTCGGTCGCCGATTTCTACAAGCCGTTGCTGGTTCTGCTTGCCCATATGCGCCAGAGCGGATTCATCCGTGCCGGCATGGAGTTGAATTATCTCGTGGCCGAGCACCCGGACGACGTCATCGGCATGCTGCGCGATGCTGCCCGCCGACGCGGCGAGGGCGATGCGCATGACGAATCGCTGATCGAGAGCCGGTTCTGAGTGAGGCAGGGGCCGCAACGCGAGGGCGCAGGGGCGAGCGCGTATCAAGCCGCTTGCCTTCACCGCTGCCCCCGGCTAACCCTTCCTCAAGCATTGCCGGTGCAGATTCGGAGCGGTCACACGCGGACGTGGCGGAACTGGTAGACGCAAGGGACTTAAAATCCCTCGACTTCGGTCATGCGGGTTCGATTCCCGCCGTCCGCACCAACGGTCCTGACCCGGCCATGGCGTGCTTCGACGCTCATCAACGCCGGATCCTTCGCGATTGACGGATTTTCAACCTCGTTGGCCGAGCATGTTGACGTTGCGACATGGATCGCAGCGCCGAGATTCTGGTGCAGGATGGCGAAAGCAGTCGAGCGGGCGATCTGGTACATAGCTGTTTTGCTGATCACAGCGGTGTTTGCGGCGCTTGCAGGCGTCGCTTTCTCCGTATATGTCGCCGGTCAAAACACCGCACGCCTGACCGAGCTCAATCGGCAATTGCTGCACCGCTCGGAAATGGCGGTGGATTACGCGGTCATTTCGCTCGTCGCGGCGATGGAACGGGGGGCAACCGATTGCAGTGCCGCGTCACGCGCCGAGCTTCGCCGTCTGGTCTTCCAGCGCAGCTCGGTGAAGGACATTCACGTGGTCGGGCCCGATGGCGAGATCCGTTGCTCGGCCCTGCCGGATGCCCAGGAGCTGAACCTCGTCCCGACCGCGCTCACGGAGGGTGTGCAGGCCGGTAACCGGCGCGTTGCGCTCCATGCCCTTGATGTCGGCAACGGCCGTCAGATCGGCGTATCCTGGCGCCTGTCCTCGGGGACGGGCCTGCTAGCCTCGATGAATATCGACGCGCTGTTCTTCGACATCCTGCCGGGCGCCCTGCGCGATGCCGGGGAGGCGGTACTCACGCTCGGTGACGACGCGGCCTTCGTTTCACGTTATGCGCCGCCCGATGACGGCTGGGTGGCGCCCGAGAATGCCTTGTCCCTGCGCGAAGCCTCGCCGCGCTATCCGCTTGCAACGCAGATGCGCATCGATGACGCGCCCTTGCAATCCTGGAACATGGAGGCCCGGCCCCAAGTGACCGCGATCGGGGGCGGTTTCGGCTTCCTCTTCGCATTGATGCTGCTGCGTCTCCTGCGGCGCCCGCCTGACCCGCTGCGGGATATTGATGCGGCGCTGGCTGCCGGCGAGTTTCAGCCGTATCTTCAGCCGATCTTTGACATCACTGACAGACGGATCATCGGTTGCGAAATGCTCACGCGCCGGATTCGCGCTGATGGTACGGTGGTGACACCTGATCGCTTCATCGACCTGCTGGAGGCGAACGGTCGTATCGTGCCCATGACGCGCATGGTGATGCGCACGACATTGCGTAACCTGCATCCGCTGATCGCGCGCGAACCGGATTTCAAGGTCGCGTTCAATGTGGTCCCCGCCGACTTCCTCGGCCCGGATTTCGTCGATGAGATGGTCGCTCTGGTGACGCAGACGGGCGCAGATCCGCGCAATGTGGTGATCGAACTGACCGAGCGTCAGCAGATTTTGGATCTGGTTGCCGCATCGGGCAGGGTTTCGGCGCTGCGCAGCCGCGGCTTCAGGGTCGCACTCGATGATACGGGCACGGGGCATAACGGCCTTTCCTATATCCAGACACTGGGCGCCGATACGATCAAGATCGACAAGATCTTCGTCGATGCCATCGGCCAGGGCATTGCCGGGTCGGCGATCATCGAGACTCTGGTGAGCCTGGCTGCGGCCTTGTCGATGAGGACGGTCGCCGAGGGTATCGAAACCGAGGAACAGCGTGCCGCGCTGCAGGCCAGCGGTGTCGATGAAGGGCAGGGATACCTCGTCTCACGCCCGCTGCCGCTCTCGGAATTCCTCGCATTCGTGGCGCGCGCAGACACGAAGACGGCCAGGCGCGATGCCTGTGCCGCCTGACCGGTCCCGGGTTTCATGTGTGCGCTCAGCTGCTCGGCAATTCCGAAGCGCCGCCATGGGCCGCCGACCATTTCGCCGGCTCGTTGAGAAAGGTCTCGACCTCGCTGAGTGTGTTGACGTCGAAATATTCCATCGTCCGGGCCACGCGCAGAACATCCCACCAGGTCGCGAGCGCATGCATGGCCACGCCGTTCTCGCGCAACATGTCCTTGGTCTGGGGGAAAATGTCGTAATGGAAGACGACGAAGGCATGCTCGACAATCAGGCCACTCTTGCGCATGGCATCGACGAACTTGATCTTGGAGCGCCCGTCCGTGGTGAGATCCTCCACCAGCAGGACGCGTGAGCCCTCGATGAAATGCCCCTCGATCTGCGCGTCGCGCCCGAAACCCTTGGGCTTCTTGCGCACATATTGCATCGGCATCGACAGGCGGTCGGCGATCCAGGCGGCGAAGGGGATACCCGCGGTCTCGCCACCGGCAATCGCGTCGAGCGTCTCGAAGCCAACCTCGCGCAGGATCACCGAGGCGGCGAAATCCATCAGCGTGTTGCGCACGCGGGGAAAGGAGATCAGCTTGCGGCAATCGATATAGACCGGGCTCGCCCAGCCGGAGGTGAAGCGGAACGGCTCATCCGCGCGAAAATGCACGGCCTCCACTTCCAGCAACATCTTGGCGGTCATGTCGGCGATCAGGGTCCGGTCGGGAAAGCTGGTCATGGGGCACCTCGTCTGGCGGCAACGCGCATTCGCCGTTCCTGTGGCAGATGGCGGGGATCAAGGCAAGTCGCAAGCAGAAGGCACGCCGGAAGCTGTGGGTAACCGGCTCACGCCGCCTCGCTCGCGCCGACGATGATCTGGCGTGCCTGAGCCGGCGTCAGCGGCTCGCCGAAGAGATAACCCTGTGCGTAATCGCAGCCGAGTTGTGAGAGCTCGACGGCATCCGACTCTGTCTCGACCAGATCCGCGACGACTTCGAGCCCGAGATCCTGCGCCATGCGGATCACCGGCGAGAGCAGCGCCGAGCGCTCGCCCGAGGGCCGCTCGCGCATGAGGCTGCGGTCGAGCCGCATCATTTCGAGCGGCAGCCGCTCGAGATAGGCGAGCGCGCAATAGCCGGCGCCGAACCCGTCCAGCGTCATGCCGGCGCCGAGATCGCGCAGACGCACGAAGAGCTGTGCGGCATATTCCGGGTTCTCCATCACCATGCGCTCGGGAAAGGCGAGGCGCAGGCTGCCGGGCGCGACGCGAGCGCGCGCGAGAACATTCTTCACGTCCGAAAGCAGTTCGTGGCGCAGCAATTCCGGCGACAGGATCGGCGTGTTCACGAATATGGGTGGATCCACGTCAAGGGCGCCCTGCCAGAAATTCAACTCTTCTGCGGCACGCTCCATGGCAAAGGCCACGAGGTCACCGGCCGCACCGCTTTCCTGCGCGATCGCGGCAAAGACATCATTGGCGATGCGCCCCCGTTTGGGGTGATCCCAGCGCAGAACCGTCTCGAACCCGGCGATGGTGCGGTCCTCGAGCCGCACGATCGGCTGGAACAGGGCGCGGATCTCGTTCTGCTCCAGCGCGCGTGCGAGATCGGCAGCCAGTGGCAGATCCTCCGCCTGCACGCTGCGCAGGGTGGGGCGATAGACATGGGTGCGGTCGCCGCCCAGGCGCTTGGCCTCGGTCATGGCGAGATCGGCGTTATCGAGCATGGCATCGGGCTTCAGCGTCTGGGCGTCATAGAGCGCGATACCGATCGAGGCGGTAAAGAAGATCTCACGTTCGGCATAGGTGACGGGTGTGGAGAGGCTGCGCCGGACGGCATCGGCGAAGCCCATGATGCGATCGGGATCGCGCTCGCTGAGCAGGATCACGCCGAACCGGTCGCCATTGAGGCGCGCGAGAGTATCCTGCGGGCGCAGCAGCCGCGACAGGCGCCGCGACAATGTGAGGAGTATGGCATCACCGGCGGAGAGTCCCGCCTCCTCGTTGACCTGCTTGAAGCGATCGATGTCGATGACGATCACCGCCGGCGAATGCCGTGAATCCTGCGAGGCGAGGACGAGGGCGGCACGCAGGCGGTCATCGTAGAGGCATCTGTTGGGCAGGCCGGTGAGATTGTCGTGCACCGCATCGTGGAGGAGCCGCTCCTGGGCAGTGCGTGTATCGGTGACATCGGCAATGGTGCCGACCACGCGGATCACCTCGCCGTCACTGCCGATGACCGGGCGTGCCCGCAGCCGCAGCCAGTGATAAGGGCCCTGGCCCGAGCGCAGGCGAAATTCCTGCGAGATGCGTCCGCGTTTCTGCTCGATCACGGCATCAAGCGCGGTGCGGTAGCGATCCCTGTCGAAGGGATGGACCAGATCGAGCCAGTTCGCCACCGATCCCTGCAGCGCACCGCGCTTGAGAGAAAGCTGATCCTCGATCTCGGGGCTGACGAAGACGCGATCGGACAGCACGTCCCAGTCGAAGACGATATCGCCGGCGCCGGAGAGCGCGAGCGCACGCCGCTCTGAATCGCTCACCAGCCCCTGCGCGAAGGCGCCGCCCGCAAAGGCGTGCTGCATCACCGTGAAGCCGATCAGCATGACGATCAGGACCAGCCCGCCGATCAGCGCCTGCGAGACGAGATCCCCGGTGAGATAGCCCGTCACGGTAAAGCCGGCCGCGGTGACCCAGGCGATCAGCAGGAGCCAGGTCGGTATCAGCATCACCGCCCGGTCATAGCCGAGTGTGGCAAGATGCAGCACCAGCAGGAAGCCGATCCCGGCCACTGCCGCGATCGAGACCCGCGCCACCCCTGCCGCGACAGGCGGATCGATCACGGCGAGACCGACAAGCGCCGCGAGAAAGGCGAGCCAGAAAAGCGTGACGTAGCCGTAGCGGACATGCCATCGGTTGAGATTGAGATAGGCGAAGAGGAAGACGAGCAGGGTTGCGGCGAGGATCGCTTCGGCGGCGGCGCGGTATATCTGCTCGGCCGGCTCCTCCACGGGAAAGACGCGCTGGAAGAAGCCGAAATCGATTCCCGCATAGGCCAGCACCGCCCAGGCGATTGCGGCGGCGGCAGGGAAGATCACGGCGCCCTTGACCACGAAGACCACGGTCAGGAACAGGGCAAGCAGCCCGGCAATGCCGATGATGATGCCCTTGTAGAGCGTCAGCCCGGATACCTTGTCGCGATAGGCGTTGGGCTCCCACAGATGCAGTTGGGGCACCTGGGCTGCGCGCAATTCGCCGACATAGGTGACGGTTGCGCCGGGATCGAGGGTGATGCGGAAGACATCCGCCTCGGTGGAGACCTCCCGATCCGGGCGGATACCCTGGCTGGCGGTAATCGCGGCGATGCGCGAGGAGCCGAGATCGGGCCAGACCACGCCGGAATCCACCAGCCGGAAATGCGGTGCGACCAGCAATCTTTCGAGCTGTTCGGAGCTTTCATTGGTCAGTGCGAAGACGATCCAGTCAGGCCGCAACCCGGCTTCGCGCGCGGTAACGGCGATACGGCGCACAATGCCATCGGGCCCCGGCGCGGTCGAGATCTGGATGATGTCGCCATCGGAGCGGTAATGCTCGATCGCATCCGTCAGATCGATCGCCATGGTGGCGCGATCCACCCGCACGGCATCGACCGCATGAACCGGCGCGCCGAGTCCGATGATCAGCACGGCGAGAGTCAGTGCCAGGGCGAGGCTGTAACGGATTGCGGACAACGCTGGGCTACTTTCGTCTGGTGCGGCGGAGCGGGCCGGGGCGTTCTGTTGTGCCGGCAACCGCGAGCGGGGCAATGGCAGGGCCGTAACCCGGCACGCGGAAGCGGCCAGCAAAGCGGCACAACACGCCCGAATCAAGGCGCTGGCGATGCCTCTCTTCTCCGCTCATCAGCGCCCACCGGAGACGAGGCCCACTTCGATGATGTAATTCGAGCCCACCTGCGCCGGGACCGTCAGATTGTCCTCGACCAGTGTGAAGGTGCCCGAACTCGCTCCCTGCTCAACGGTCGCGGATGCCTGGACGCGGCGATCCTCGAAAGTTTCGCTGTTGTTGCGCAGAACGATCCGCAGTGGCGCATTGTAGCGCCCCGGTCCACCGCGCGGACCGAGCAGGGCACGGCCTTCGACGCCGAGGGTGATGATGAATTCCTGACCATCGGCCGAGACGACGCATTCCCGCGCGAGATTGGCGATGGAGATCTGTGAGCGCAGATTCTGGTTGGATTCGGCTCCGGCGTAATTGCGGATCGCGGCGCCGCCGGTGATGACGTCGACCTGCGGGCAGGGGGCGAATTCCGGAATATCGGGCACGAGTTCCGGTGCCGTGGTCGAGCCGAAGCGCACCAAATTGGAGAGCGGCGTGCCTTCCTCGGCCCTGATCACGCCATCCGGAGAAGCTGCACCCGCCTCTGCTCCGGGCGAGCCCGAGCCGCCGGGCAGGGCCGTGCAGGCGGCGAGGGTCGATACGACGAAGGCGACCGTCGTCAGGCGTCCGAACTGGGCCAGCATGTTCACTCCCGCTTCCTCATGCCGCAGATGGTGCGGCTCCCGATCGGATATCCGATCTCTGCGCATTGATAAACGCCGTCACTCCAGACTGTCGAATCCATCCGCGAATCCGTCCAGGGAGACAGGGATGCCGATACCCTCTTCCGGCGTCTGGAAGACGATGAACGTGGCCTCGTCTCCGGTGCGCAGCTGCCCGATCAGGGTTTCGTCCATCACCACCTCGGCGACGCAGCCGGTGGCCAGGCAGCGCACGAAGCCGGCGCGCCCCACATCCTCCTCGTCTATCAACAGGCCGAGACCCGCCGGCAGGAGCACGCCCAGGGGCGCGACCACGCGCAGCAGAATGCTCTCGCCATCCGCCGTCGGCAGCACGATTACCAGCAACGTCACGTTGGGGCGATCTTCTGCCACCACGTTCTGCACGATGGCGCATTGTTCCTCGGTCGCGCCGGCCGGCGTCTCGCAGCGCTTCTGCCAATCGGCGAAGACATCGCGCACAGCGCCCTGCGCCGTGGCCCGGTTCACCGTCAGGGTCAGTGCGAGTATGAGTGCAAGGGCAAAGACGACAATGAGCGAATGCCGCCGGGACTTGCCGTTCGATACTTGGAATTGACAGGACATCACCACTCCGATGGACGCGAACATCTGTGCGATTCGGCGCAGACGACGCCGGGCCACGGGACGGGATCACGCGATGGCGCGACCTTGTCAAGGCGCATCCGCCGACCGTTTCCGGCATTTCGCGCTGGCCACGCGGCAGGCACAGGCGACCTGGCCCCAATCGCCGATCCCTGCGCATTTTGTCGCAGTTTCGGCGGGTCGCCAAGCCTCTTTTCGCGCATATCTCCACATTCACACGACTTGTACGCCATCCGGCGCCGAATTTTGACGCAGCAGGACTTGGGGCGGGTGGCTGCGCTTTGACCGCAACGGATAACGGAGGCTTGGTCACATGCGACCACGATGACATTGCACTCATGGCGACATTGTGGTTTTGACTTGTATCAATGTGGAAGTCGTGGCTGTAAGGGCTCGCTTTTCCGGTGCGGTCTTGCTAAGCCCGCCGGGATCGTTCCGGGTTGCGGGACGGGCAGAAGGGTCGCGATGGCGCTGGGGGCGCCGCCCACCGAGCGAAGAATCGAAACGGAGCTTCGAAAGAACGATGCCAATGGAACAGACCGGATCCCGGGAAACGCGCCTGCGCCGCGCAATGTCGCGCCTCCTGGCGGGCGCTGCGGTCGGCATGGCCGCGCTGGCGGCGGCGGTACCGGCCGCAGCCGATGTCATCAACCAGCCGCAACCGTGGCAGATGGGCATGATGCCGCCACAGAGTGACGTGGCGCAGAGCATGGTAAGCTTCCACAATGGCCTGCTGTGGGTGATCACGCTGATCACGATCTTCGTCGGCGCGCTGCTGCTGATCTGCATCTTCCGCTTCAACGAGAAGAAGAATCCCAACCCGTCGCGTACCTCGCACAACACCATGCTCGAGGTGGCCTGGACGGTGATCCCGATCCTGATCCTCGTTGCGATCGCGGTGCCGTCTTTCCGGCTTCTGCGCGATCAGCTGATCATTCCGGAACCGGATGTGGTGGTCAAGGCGACCGGGCATTCCTGGTATTGGGAATACGAGTATCCGGAAGATCAGGGTGGTTTCTCCTTCATTTCGGCCATGCTCGAGCGCGAAGACGCCGAGGCCTCCGGCCAGCCCTATCTGCTTGCGGTCGACAACGCGATGGTCGTGCCGGTCGGCGCCAACGTGGCCGTGCAGGTGACGGCGCAGGGTGTGCTGCATTCATTTGCCATGCCGTCCTTCGGCATCAAGACGGATGCGGTGCCCGGGCGTCTGAACGAGACCTGGTTCCGCGCCGAGCGCGAGGGTATCTATTACGGGCAGTGCTCCGAACTTTGCGGTTCGGGTCACGCCTTCATGCCGATCGCGGTGCGGGTGGTCAGCGAAGAGGCCTATGCCGAATGGCTGGACGAGGCGCGCGCCATGTTCGCCTCCGTCGATGACGAGCGCCGGGTGGCATCGTCGGATTGACAACGAGCGGGCGTCCCGCGGGCGGCGCCGGGCCGATGTCGGGCTGCGGTGTCACGTGGCGCGTCGTTCGGTCGCCGGGGCGGTCGCGGGTGATCGCCATAGTTTAGAGAAACGTGGCAGCGATTCATCGCTGAAGAGGCTGCAAGAGGGCTATTCATCATGGCAAGTGTCGCCACCAATGCGCCGGGTCATGCGGAGGATCATCCTACGGGATGGCGCCGCTGGATCTATTCGACGAACCACAAGGATATCGGCACGATGTACCTGATCTTCGCCTTCATGGCCGGGGTCGTGGGTGGTCTGTTGTCGATCCTCATCCGGATCGAGCTGCAAAGCCCCGGGACGGACCTGTTCGTCAATCCGCAAATGTACAACGTCGTCGTGACCGGTCACGGGCTGATCATGGTGTTCTTCCTGGTCATGCCGGCCCTGATCGGCGGGTTCGGCAACTGGTTCGTACCGCTGATGATCGGTGCGCCGGACATGGCGTTCCCACGGATGAACAACATTTCGTTCTGGCTGACGGTTGCGGCCTTCTGCCTGTTGATCATGTCGCTGTTCGTCGAGGGCGCCCCGGGTTCACTCGGCTTCGGCGGTGGCTGGACGGTGTACCCGCCCTTGTCCACGATCGGCCATCCCGGACCGGCTCTCGACTTCGCGATCCTGTCGCTGCACCTCGCCGGTGCCGCCTCGATCCTCGGCGCGATCAACTTCATCACCACGATTCTGAACATGCGCGCTCCGGGCATGACGCTGCACAAGATGCCGCTCTTCGCCTGGGCGATGCTCGTCACCGCTTTCCTGCTGCTGCTGGCTCTGCCGGTGCTTGCGGGTGCGATCACGATGCTGCTGACGGATCGCAATTACGGCACGACCTTCTTTTATCCTGCCGGCGGCGGTGACCCGGTGCTGTTTCAGCATCTGTTCTGGTTCTTCGGGCATCCGGAA
>NZ_DATGCW010000024.1:0-12850 GCF_035311605.1 Saliniramus sp. | reverse complement strand
TGGCTGGTCCGCCATCTCGCCGAGCATTTCAAGGCGCGCAGCGCGGCCTTCATGGATCTCTCGGTGATGCATGACAACGAGCACGCGATCGCGCTTTATGGAAAACTCGGCTTCGAGCGGGTGCCCTTCTTCACGCTCAAGCGCAAGAACTTCATCAATGAGAAGCTCTTCGCCGGACCCGGGCCAGAGGCGGCGCTCAACCCCTATGCCCGCATCATCGTCGACGAGGCTCGCCGGCGCGGCATTGATGTCGAGGTCACCGATGCGGAAGGCGGTTTCTTCCGGCTGTTCTATGGCGGGCGTTCGATCCATTGTCGCGAGGCGCTGAGCGAACTCACCAGTGCCGTCGCCATGTCGATCTGCGACGACAAGGCGGTCACGCGGCGTATGGTGGAGCAGGCCGGCGTCACCGTACCCGAGCAGCTCGTCGCCGAGGATACGCAGGCAATGCGTGAATTCCTCGAACGCCACGGCAGCGTCGTCGTCAAGCCGGCGCGCGGCGAGCAGGGCCGCGGGATCGCGGTTGGTGTCGAGACCATGGCCGAGCTCGAAGCAGCCGTCGAAGACGCGCGCAACTATTGCGACCGCGTACTGATCGAGCAATGCGTCAAGGGCGAGGATCTGCGCCTCGTGGTGATCGATTTCCGTCTGGTGGCGGCAGCGGTGCGCCGCCCGGCTCAGATCGTGGGTGATGGCGCAACGACCATTCGCGAACTGATCGAACGCCAGAGCCGGCGGCGCATGGCCGCAACGGGGGGCGAATCAGCGATCCCCCTGGATGGCGAGACGGAGCGGACCGTCGCGGCGGCGGGTTACGATTTCGACACGATCCTGCCGGAGGGCACCACGCTGAACGTGCGCCGCACTGCCAATCTGCATACAGGCGGCACGATTCACGACGTGACAAGCCACGTGCATCCGCGTCTGGTCGAGGCTGCAATTCGCGCGGCGCGGGCCATTGACATTCCCGTCACGGGGATCGATTTCATGGTGCCCTCGCCCTATGAGCCCGAATATGCTTTCATCGAAGCGAATGAGCGGCCTGGTCTGGCGAATCACGAGCCGCAGCCGACGGCGGAGCGTTTCATCGATCTGCTCTTTCCGCTCTCCATCCCGGCCGCCGTGCGCCAGGCGGCCTACCTGGAACGCAAGGACAAATGCAGCGACTGACGATCGACACAGATTATCTCCGCGAGCGGCTGGCCAACCTGCTCGCGATTCCCTCCCCCACCGGTTACACCGACAGCATCGTCAGACATGTCTGCCAAGAGCTCGAGAAACTCGGTCTGGGTTACGAACTGACCCGGCGCGGTGTGATCCGCGCCATTCTGCCGGGCTATGAGAAGCGCCCCGCCCGCGCCCTCGTTTCACATCTCGATACGCTCGGCGCCCAGGTGATGCAACTCAAGGATAACGGGCGGCTGGAACTGGTCTCCATCGGGCATTGGTCGGCGCGTTTCGCCGAAGGCGCACGCGCCACCATATTCTCCGACAAGGGGGCCTATCGCGGCTCGATCCTGCCGCTGAAAGCGTCGGGGCATCGCTTCAACGAGGAAGTCGATACGGCCCCGATCGGCTGGCCGCATGTCGAATTGCGCGTCGACGCCATGTCGCGGGACAAGCGGGATCTCCAACGGCTTGGCATTGATGTGGGCGACCTGATCGCCATCGACCCGAATCCGGAATTCCTCGATAACGGTTACATCGTCTCGCGCCATCTCGACAACAAGGCGGGAACCGCGGCGATGATGGCGGCGCTCAAGGCGATGGTCGAGGAAGGTGAGAAACCGCCGGTGGATATCCACTGGCTCTTCACCATCGCCGAGGAAGTCGGCGTCGGCGCCTCGGCTGCGCTGACCCATGACGTCGCGGCCATCGTCTCCGTCGATAACGGCACCACGGCGCCGGGGCAGAATTCGGATGAATTCGGCGTGACCATCGCCATGGCGGATCAGACCGGGCCATTCGATTTCCATCTGACGCAAAAACTCGCAAAATTGTGCAAGGACAACGACATCCGCTACCAGAAGGATGTCTTCCGGCACTACCGTTCGGATTCGGCCTCGGCCGTCGTTGCGGGGCATGATGTGCGCGCAGGGCTGATCACCTTCGGCGTGGATGCCTCACACGGCTATGAGCGCATCCACATGCATGCCCTGCGCTCGCTGGCGGAATTGATGACAGCCTATGTCAGCAGCCCGGTTGAGATCACCCGCGACGTGCACGAGATCAAGAAGGGGCTGGGCGGCTTCACGCGCCAGCCGATGTCCGCAGCCGATGTCGATGGCATCCTCGAAGAGGTCGAGCATCTTGTCGAGGAAGAGGTCAACCAGAGCGCGGGTGGCGTCTGACGCAGCTGGTCGATGCGTCGCCCGGCGAGGCTGCCATGGTGCCCTGGCCTTCCGCCGGCAATTACGCAGCAGAATATTGTGGTGACGGGGTCTGTGGTATTGATGGCACAGCGCCGAGGGAATTCCCACGGCTTCGTGAATTGCCATAAAAGTGCCCAAACGGTCATACTTGGTGCGAGCCGTCCATCCTTCATTAAGGACGATCCTTCATCCTCGCCGGCGTTCCTCTTCCGGAGCGTTGCGTCAACACGGTAGACGAAGTGCCAACGATCATGTCCTTTCGCGCATTCCTTCTGACTGGCTGCGTCGCAGCAGCCGCGCTGGCTTTCGGCGGTGCCGGGCTCACCCAATCCGCTTCTGCCCAGAACCTCGCCTTTGGCTCACAGGCCGAATGGGTGCAGAACTACGAATCGGTTTCACGCACGCGTGTGGCACGCTCGGCAACGCCGATACTGTCTCCTGAAACGCTTGCGGCAACCGAGTCGATGGTTGATCGCTATCGCAATATCGTCGCGCGCGGCGGCTGGGGCCGGATCGCGAATGAGCGTCTGCGTATGGGCTCTACCGGCGAATCGGTGGTGCGACTGCGCCAGCGTCTCATCATCAGTGGTGATCTCGATCACAGCGCCGGCGGATCGCAGACATTCGATTCCTTCGTGGAAGCCGCCGTGCGCAGCTTTCAGACGCGTCACGGCCTGACGCCGACGGGGGCGCTGAACGGCTCGACTGTCGCTGCGCTGAACGTGCCGGCTGACGTGCGCCTGCAGCAGCTCGAATTGAACGTCACGCGGCTGCGCTCCTATTCCGGCAATCTGGGTGATCGCTACGTCATCACCAATATTCCCTCGGCCAGCGTCGAGAGTGTGGCGCAGGGTGAGGTGGTCGGACGTCATGCTGCCGGGGTCGGCATGATCGACCGGCAGTCGCCGATCTTCAATTCGCGCATTGTCGAGATCAACTTCAATCCCTACTGGACGGTGCCGGTTTCGATCATCCGTAAGGACCTCATTCCGAAAATGCGTGAGGACCCCACGTATCTCACAGATCACAAGATCCGTGTCTTCACCTATCAGGGCGAGGAGCTCGATCCGAGCAATATCGACTGGAATACCGACGAGGGAACGCGCTACATGTTCCGTCAGGATCCGGGTGGCGACATCAATTCGATGGGCTTCGTGCGGATCAATATCCCGAATCCGCACGGTGTCTACATGCATGATACACCGTCGCGTGGCCTGTTCGGTGAGGATTTCCGCTTCGTCTCCTCCGGCTGCGTGCGCGTTCAGAGCGTGCGTGACTTCGTCACGTTCCTGCTCGCGGAAACCGATGGCTGGGATCGCGGTGCGATCGACGATGCCTTCCGTTCCGGCGAGCGCCTCGATGCGCGCCTGTCACGCCCGGTGAACGTCTACTGGACCTACATCACGGCGTGGGCAACGCCTGACGGGACGGTGAATTTCCGGGATGATATTTACGAGCGTGACGACATCCAGGGCGTACCTGTCGCCAGCGCACCGGGTGAGGCAATGCCCGTCCACTGATTTCTTCGAGCTGCGCGACCGCCGGGTCGCGTGCTGCTTCGAAGCCGTATCGAGACCCGACTGGCCCGCCATTCCGGCGGGCCATTTTTCATGGTTCAGCGCGGCTCGGGCTCAAGCTCGACCCAACCGTCAACGGTCAGGACCGGAAGCTCGGGGTGAAAGGCCTGGACGACGAAGGCGAAGGTGATGTCGTGGACGAGCGGCGCGTCGTCGCCGGTGTTGCGCACCGCGATCGCGCCGACCTCGCGGCCATCGCCGATGCTGGCGCTGTCGAGGGCCGAAGCGACACCCTCCCGCCAGATCAGACGCGTATCGTCCACGACGATTTCCTCCTCGTTGCGCAGATGTTCGAGCGTGACCATGGTACGGACATCCGTGCCATCACGCACGACGATCACGCGCGCCATCGGCTCCATGTTTGCGGGCAGGGCGCCAGTATAGAGCGGGTACGGGCCGCTGCGCCCGTCGTAGCCGGTATAGGGGTTGCGGCCATAGGCGCGCGCGCTCCAGTCATTTGGCACGAGGACATCGCCATCGGGATGGCGCGCGCGAAAATCCGCGAAGGCAACGGTGCGCGAGGGCACCATCATGAGGCGGTCGCCCGCATGCCGACCCACGATGGCCTCGCCGGTGAATTGCTGCCACCAGCTTTCGGTCGTGCGATCATACATGACGAGATCCGAGTTGCGCAGGAGGCCCGTGGTGCCGAATTCCACCGGCTCGCCGTCGATCACGCGTTCGAATACCACGGCCGAATTGCACAAAGGGCAATAGGTGATCGCCAGCGGGCGCCCGTCGACCGTATCGTTGACAATCTCGTGCCACATCAGGACGCTCAGCGGATAGGCACGGGCCGGCAATCCCTCGACCATGATCTCGATGACCGGTTCGCGATCTGTGAAGCGATCGGTCTCGCTCGCCGCCATGAAGACCGGATCATCGATCGCGGGAATGCCATCCTTGGGCGGGCCGCCGGGGATGATTTCGGAAAAGGGGACCTCCGTGCGGCTGAAATCGGTTTGCCAGCCGGCGCGTTCCCAATTGGCGGGATCGGCGGAGGCCGCAGTGATTGTTGCATAGGTCACGGCTGCGACGATGCCTGCGGCGATGGCGAGGCGGCGCATGGTGGTGAAGCACATTGGCTGGACGCTACGGTGATGCATGGTCGGACTCCCGCATTCAGGCTCTGTGGAAACCATTCGTCGCGACGGGGAGAAGCGTTTCACCGCTCACGAAAACGTGCACAGTCGCGTATCCTAAAAGCGGGCGCGCGCCCGCGTTCCTCCCGCCCGGCTTGACCTGCGCCGCGCCGCGAGGCACCCGCTGTCGCGCATCGCATCGCATGACAGCATCACCTGCCGGCAAGGACAGTGCCCGCCATGAAATTCGAAAAACCCCTCGCCAGCGGGCGCCTGCTGCGTCGCTACAAGCGCTTTCTGGCGGATATTCGCCTTGATGACGGAAGCGAGATCACGGCGCATGTGGCCAATCCGGGCGCGATGCTCGGGCTCGATGTGCAGGGCGCGCGGGTCTTACTGTCGCGCAGCGACAATCCCAAGCGCAAGCTGCCCTATTCCTGGGAGATCGTGGAAGGAGCGCCGATGCATGGCGGTGCGGCTCGGCTCGTCGGTGTGAATACCGCGCAGCCCAACCGGCTCGTTGCCGAGGCGTTGGCGACCGGATCGCTGGCGCCGTTTCGCGATTACGCTCATGTGCGCCCGGAAGTGCGTTACGGCGAGGCGAGCCGGGTCGATTTCCTGCTGAGCGGGGAGGGGCGTGCGCCCTGCTATCTCGAGGTCAAGAACGTGCATCTGATGCGCGAGGACGGGCTGGCCGAGTTTCCCGATTGCAAGGCGGCGCGCTCGGCACGCCACATGCGCGAGCTCGCCGCCATGTGCGCGCAGGGCGCACGCGCTGCCCTCGTCTATGTGGTGCAGATGCAGGCTGAGCGCTTCGCGGTCGCCGCCGATCTCGATCCCACCTATGCTGCGGCCTGTCACGCGGCGCGGGAGGCGGGGGTCGAAATCCATGCCTGGCGCTGTAACGTGACGACTGAAGCGATCACGATCGCCGAGCCGATCACCGTGATGGAATAAGGCTCAACCGATCTCGCGCGGATCGCGCACGAGGCGAATCGTCAGCAGCTCCAGCATGTCGGCGAAGCGGGTCGAGGAGAGATACATCAGTTCACGCATCCGCCTGTCTGCCAGCGGATCGTCGGGCGCATGCGCATCATCGGGATAGCCCGGGCGGCAGGTGACCATCGGCGCGGGGCTGAGATATTGGCAAAAGCGTTCGAAATCATGCCGGACGGGATAAGTCCCGGTATTCTGCACGAAGCCGGAAAAGCCGCGATTGACGGGGTAGCCGCGTCGCGATGCTTGCCGGCGAAAGCCCGTCGCCAGCACTGATGCTCCGCCCGCCTGCCATCTCGCGCGCCCGCGCCGCATGATCGCGCCCGTGCGCTCCGCCGGATCGCAGAGCCACAGACCGGAGTTCTGCAGACGCTCCAGCGCAAGGAAGAGTGCTCCCCGTCCAATCGGCCAGCTGTGGAATCCGAAGCGACCTGTGATGAAATCCGGGGCGCGCCCGGCAACCTCGTGGAAGGCGGCGATCTGGCGGGCGAAGTCGCGGGCGAGTTCAGCGCGCGGCGTGCGCAGAAGGTATGACGCCGCCGTGAGGGGGCTGCGCGCACAGCCAGGCTCCAGCATCAGGCCGATTCCGGCGGCATCGTGCTGCGCCATCAGCGCCGGCCCCTGCGCCCGCCACTGGGCCCTGTTTGCAAGGACCGCGACGGCGGAGACACGCCGCATGTCGATCAGGTCGAGAATCGCATGGCAGATGCCGGCGCTCAGACCAAATTCATACGCGCAGATGATCAGCCTCGTCGGCGTTGTGGATGCCACGGAACCCCTCGTTTCGAATCGCATCGCGATCGGCCCACGATAGTGCATCGCCGGAAATGCACCATGGGTGTGTCTGCGGCTGGGTGCGAATTGTATCTTCCGCTGCGGGACAGCTTGACGCATCTGTATGTTCCGAATTAGCATCCATGAAATTCCACGAGATGGAACAAGGGGCGGCCAACGCTCCATCGGGGAGGAAATGACGTGGCCGAGGCGCAGGTCTCATCCGTCAAGACCATCGGACGCGCGGCGCTGGTGCTGAGGGCTCTTGCTGCGGGCCGGGCCGATGGTTCACGCCTGACCGACATTGCAGCCGCCACCGGGCTGGGCAAGGCCACGGTGCATCGTCTTCTCGGCGCGCTTGCCGATGTCGGCTTCGTCTCTTTCGACGATCAGGACAAACGCTATCGCCTCGGCTATGCGCTGTTCGCGCTGGGCGCCTCGGCGCGGGCCTTCCATGTGGTGGATCTGGCCCGGCCCGGATTGATGCGGCTCGCAGCCGGGACCGGGGACACGGTCTATCTCTCGGTGCGCGACGGGGACGAGGCAATCTGCGTCGATCGTTGTACCGGTTCGTTTCCGATCCGCACGCTCACCCTCGATGTCGGCGACCGGCGCCCGCTTGGGATCGGTGCGGGGGCGCTGGCGCTGCTCGCTTTCGAAAGCGAGGCGGAGATTGCCCGCGTCATCCGCACCAACGCCGATGCGCGACGCGACTACGCCGCCTTCGACGACAGCAGGCTTCACACGCTGATCACCCAGGCGCGGACGCAGGGCTACGCCTTCAATGACGGCAATATCGTCTCCGCCATGAGCGCCATCGGCGTGCCGGTCATCGATGAGGCGGGGCGGGTGCTTGCGGCCCTGTCGATCGCGGCGATCCGCGAGCGGTTCGCGGACAGGCGGCTCACGGAACTGGTGGCGCTTCTGCAAGAGGAAGCGCGGGAACTCGCAACAGCTCTGGCGCATGCGGCGCTGGGGCCTGACGAACCGGGGGCGCGGACGCGCCGGACACGAATCAGGGAGGATGTCGCGTGACGACACTGCAAGCGGCGGCGGGAGAGGCCGGCGCCAATCTGGATACCGATCGCTTCACTGCGATGCTGGACACGATGTGGCGTATCCGCGCCTTTGAGGAACTTGCCGTGCGCTCCCTCGACGAGAAGCTCGTGCTGGGCGCGATCCATCCCTCGATCGGGCAGGAGGCCTGCGCAGCGGGGATCTGCTGCAACATGGAGCGCGCCGATCTGTTGCTCTCCACCCATCGCGGTCATGGCCATACGCTGGCAAAGGGCGCCGATGCGCTCGCCATGATGCGGGAATTGTTCGGACGCGACGGCGGCACTTGTGGCGGCAAGGGCGGCTCGATGCATATCGCAGATTTCGATGTCGGCATGCTGGGCGCGAATGGTGTCGTCGCGGCCAACATCACCATCGCCGCCGGGGCAGCCCATGCGCTGAAGCTGCGCGGCGAGAAGCGCGTCGTTGTCTGCATTTTCGGTGACGGCGCGATCAATCGCGGGCCGTTCCTCGAAGGGTTGAACTGGGCCAAGGTTTTCGATCTGCCGGTGCTTTTCGTTTGCGAGGACAACAATTTCTCCGCCACCACCCATACCGGGACGATGACGGCTGGCCCGGGTGCAGCGGCGCGGGCGCAGAGCCTCGGCCTGCCGGCTCAGACGGTTGATGGCAACGATGTCGTCGCCGTCGATGCCGCGACGCGTACCGCTCTGGCTGCGCTTCATGCCGGGGAGGGACCGCAATTCCTGCATTGCAAGACCTATCGCATGACGGGCCATACGGCGGTGGACCCCGCCGGCTATCGTGACCAGGCGGAGGTCGAAAGCTGGCGTGGACGCGATCCGATCGCGCGGCTGGGTGAAGCGCTGGAACTGGCCGGCGTGAGCCAGGCACGGCTCGAAGAGGCCAAGGCAAAGGCTTATGCCGAAATGGAGGAGGTCTATGCCACGGCGCGTGACACGGCCTGGCCGGATGTCGCCGGCGCCTATCGCGACGTGCAGGATTGCGGCGACCCGCAGGTGAGGGCCTTTTCATGAACACGATCAGCTATCTCGAAGCCGGCAAGCGCGCGGTACGCGAGGAAATGCAGCGCGACGCGAGCGTCTGGGCGCTCGGCGAAGATCTCGGGCGCGGTGGCGTGTTCGGGCAATACAAGGGGCTGATCGACGAATTCGGTCCCGCGCGCATCGCCGATACGCCCATCTCGGAAGCCTGCATCATGGGCGCTGCGGTGGGTGCGGCGATGACGGGGACGCGGCCCATCGTCGAGATGCGGTTTTCGGATTTCGCCCTGTGCGCCATCGACGAACTCATCAACCAGGCGGCGAAGGCGCGCTTCATGTTCGGCGGGCAGATGCGCGTCCCGATGGTGGTGCGCGAGCCGATGGGGATGTGGCGCTCCTCTGCAGCGCAGCACTCGCAATCGCTCGAATCCTGGTACACGCATATTCCCGGCCTCGTGGTCGTCGCCCCGGCGACGCCGGCGGATAATCTCGGCCTGCTGAAGAGCGCCATCCGCAACGACGATCCGGTGGTCTATCTCGAGCACAAGCATCTCTGGCCGCTCGAAGGCGTGGTGCCCGACGGCGAGCATCTGGTGCCGCTCGGAGAGGCCGAGATCGTGCGCGAAGGGCGCGATCTCACGCTCGTGACCTGGTCGGCCACGCGCCATACCTGCGTCGCGGCAGCGCAGGCGCTGGAGAAGCAGGGGATCGATGCGGAAATCATCGATCTGCGCACGCTCTGGCCCTGGGATCGCGACCGCGTCTTCGCCTCGGTGGAGAAGACCGGGCGGCTGATCGTGGCGCATGAGGCGGTCGCGGTGTCCGGCTTCGGCGCCGAGATCGCGGCGACGGTCGCGCAAGAGTTGCATCACCGCCTGAAGGCGCCGGTGCAGCGGCTCGGCGCGCCACGCATTCCGATTGCCTACGCACCCCCGCTCGAAGACGAGGCGCGGGTGACGTGCGAAAAGATCATCGATGCGGCAACGGCGCTCTGCCTGCCCGTTGCCGCGTCCTGATGCGCTGACTACCGGCAGGGTCGTCAGCAAAACTAGGGAGGAGAAAACAATGAAACTGGTCAAATCACTCATGGCGGCCGCAACGGCTGTCGCGATCCTGGGGGCGGCGCCCGTCGCGGCCCAGTACAAGGACGAATACCGCGTCTCGACTGTCGTGCCCGCGCCATTCCCCTGGGGTATCGCGGCCGAGCGCTGGGCCGAGCTCGTCGCCGAGCGCACGGACGGGCGCATCACCATGCAGATCTATCCCGGCGCGCAGCTCGTCCAGGGCGAGCAGACGCGTGAATTCACGGCCATGCGCCGTGGCGTGATCGACATGGCGGTGGGCTCCACCATCAACTGGTCGCCGCAGATTTCCGAGCTGAATGTCTTCTCGCTGCCCTTCCTGATGCCCGATTACGCGGCGCTTGATGCGCTGACTCAGGGCCCGGTCGGCGAGCGGATCTTCGAGCTGATCCAGGAGAACGGCGTTGTGCCTCTGGCCTGGGCAGAGAACGGCTTCCGCGAGGTGACGAACTCGCAGCGGCCGATCCGCACCCCGGAGGACATGGAAGGTCTGAAGATGCGCGTGGTCGGCTCGCCGATCTTCAACGACATCTTCACGGCGCTGGGCGCAAATCCGACGCAGATGAGCTGGGCTGACGCGCAGCCTGCGCTGACGACCGGTGCGGTCGACGGCCAGGAGAACCCGCTGACCATCTACTCGGTGCTCAACATGCACGAGCTGGGCCAGACCAACGTGACCCTGTGGCGCTATCTGGCCGACCCGCTGATCTTCGCGGTCAATCAGGAAGTCTGGGATTCCTTCACGCCGGAGGATCAGGAGATCGTGCGGCAATCTGCGATCGAGGCCGGCGCGCATGGCATCGAGGTCGCGCGTGCGGGTCTCACCGATGGCGACCAGAGCCTGATCGAGGAGATCCGGGGCTACGGCGTTGAAGTGGTCAGCCTCACGGATGAAGAGCGTCAGGCTTTCATCGATGCGACGCGCCCCGTCTACGAGGAATGGCGTGAGAGCATCGGTGCCGATATCGTCGATATGGCGGAAGAATCCATCGCCAATCGCTGATGATATCAGGCTGAACGCCTGCAAGAAGGGCCGCGCCATGTGGGCGCGGTCCGCCTGGCGCGCATCTTCATGAATTCAATCAACCGCCGACCGGAGCCATCTGTGATGAGCGACGACCGCGATATTCCGCACACGCCGCAGAGCCCGGATACGGGCGCGGACCACGTCATCGTCCCCGTGAAGATCGAGGAGGCGCTCGGCGCCGCGGCCATGGCGCTGATCTGCCTGATCTCCTTCGGCAACGTGCTGGCGCGCTACTTCACCAACATCTCATTCGCCTTCACCGAGGAGTTCTCGGTGGTGCTGCTGGCCTTCATGACCTTTGTCGGCGCGTCCGCTGCCTTCGCCAGCAACGAGCATATCCGCATCACGTTCTTCCTTCAGCGCATGCCGCGTTCGCTGCGCTGGCTGTGTGAGTTGGTCACCGTCATCGTCACCACGATCATGTTCTCGATGATCGTCTACTACGGTGCGCTGGTGACCTATGACGAGTGGTACTGGGGTGAGACGTCACCGGGCCTCGGTAATCCCGTCTGGCTCTACACGATCTGGCTGCCAATTCTCTCCATCGCCATCATCCTGCGGGTTCTCGGGCGGGGTTACGACCGCCTGATCCGCCGTGCCGGCAGCGTGTGAGGCGGCCATGATCGACGCAAACATCCTGCTGCTCCTGACCTTCATCGTCCTGATGCTGATCGGTACGCCGATCGCGGTGGCGCTCGGCATTGGCGGTGTCATCGGGATCGCCGTCGGGCTCGACACGGCGGCACTCGGGACGCTCGGCACCAACACCTACAATGCGGTGGCAAAATATCCGCTGATCGCCATTCCGCTCTTCATCCTGACGGGCATGATGTTCGAGCGCTCGGGGGTGGCAGCGCGGCTCGTCGCCTTCGCCCAGGCCTGTATCGGTCCGCGACGCGGCGGGCTGGCGCTGGTGGCGGTGCTGGTCTGCCTGATCATGGGCGGCATGTCGGGCTCCGGCCCCGCGGATGCGGCGGCAGTGGCCACGGTAATGCTGCCTTCGATGATGAAGGCGGGCTATCCGAAGCCGTTTTCCGCCAGCGTCATCGCGGCTTCCGCCTCCACTGCGATCCTGATTCCGCCCTCGATCGCGCTGATCGTCTATTCGGTGCTCGTGCCGGGAACCGATCTCCGTGCGCTCTTCGCCGCCGGTCTGATCCCCGGCCTTCTGGTTGGCCTGTCCATCGCGATTCCGACGCTGATACTCTCGCGCAAACATGATTTCGGTGCCGATGAAAGCCCCGACCGGCCATCTTTCTGGCCGGCCCTGTGGCAGGCGCTGCCGGGATTGATGGCGCCGGTGATCATTCTCGGCGGCCTGCGCAGCGGTCTCTTCACGCCGACCGAAACGGCGGTGGTCGCGGTATTCTACGGCCTGTTCGTCGGCACGGTGCTTTACCGCACCATGGGCTTTCGCGACATCTACCACGTGCTGGTGGAGAGCGCGAAGATCTCCGGCGTGCTGATGCTGATCATCTCGCTGGCCGGCATCTTCGCCTGGGCCGGATCGACCATGGGTGCATTCCGCAATACGGCGCAGTTCATTCTGACCATCAGCGACAATCCCTGGATCATCCTGCTGCTGATCATGGGCGTGCTGCTGCTTGCCGGCATGGTTCTCGACGGGGTGTCGATCTATCTGATCACGCTGCCGCTGCTGGTGCCGGTCGTGCAGGCCTTCGAATGGTCCTTCGTCTGGTTCGGCGTGGTCATGGCCATCAACATCGCCATGGGCCAGTTCACGCCGCCTGTCGCGGTCAACCTGATGGTGACGGCGCGCATTGCCGGGATTCCGCTGGAGAGCACCTTCCGCTGGGTCGGCTGGCTCCTGCTCTCGATGGGCGGCGCGCTCGCGCTCGTGCTCGCCTTCCCCGAAATTGCGCTCTGGCTGCCCAGAGTGCTCGGTTATCGCATCACAT
>NZ_DATGCW010000023.1:0-16444 GCF_035311605.1 Saliniramus sp. | reverse complement strand
CGCATGCTCGCGGAGCGGGCCGAACGCTTCATCGTCTGCGGCGCGCGCAACAGTTCCAATACCAACCGCCTGCGTGACGTCGCCCGCTTCCTCAACCGTCCGGCCCTCCTCATCGAGGAAGCGCATGAGCTCGACGCGGATTTCATCGCGCAGGCCGAGACGATAGGCGTCACCGCCGGGGCCTCCGCGCCGGAGGTGATCGTGCAGGAGGTGCTGGAGAGGCTCGCCGGCTGGCGGCAACTGCATGTGGAAGAGGTGACACTGACCCGCGAGACGACGCAGTTCGCGCCGGTCGAACTCGATAATCTGGGAAACCGTCCGGCGTGAGCTTGGATTTTGCAGCTTTTCCCTGCACGAAAAACTCATTCGCCGACACTCTTGCTGCGCTATGCGCGCGAGGCACTAAACTGGTGTCGGAACCAACACCCGTCAGGCGAGGAAAAGCCCCATGTCCGAACTGAAATCGCGCATCGCGCAGCGCATCGTCGCCGCGACGCTGAAAGCCGCCCGCGAAGCCTCGCTCAAGCCCGTGGCGGTCGCGGTCTATGATGCGCGCGGCGCGCTCAAGGCCTTCCAGGCGGAGGACGGCACCAGCCTCAAGCGCGGCGAAATCGCCATGGGCAAGGCCTACGGCGCGATCGCGCTGGGCGTGCCTTCACGCACCGTCGGCGCCATGGCGGTGGAGCGCCCGCATTTCATCGCGGCTGCGAGCCATATCGTCGACGGCCCCCTCGTACCCGCCCCCGGCGGCGTACTGATCCGCGACAAGCGCGGCGCCCTGCTCGGCGCGGTGGGTGTCTCGGGCGATCTCTCCGACAAGGATGAAGCGGCGGCCCTCGCCGGCATCGCCGCCGTCGGCCTCGCGGCGGATGCGGGGACCTGAGCGGACGGAGATTGCGTGATCCGTCCGGCGCAAATGCGCCTTCCCCACAGGTGAGCCCCGGCCCAGTATCACCCCGTCGGCCTTTCGCGTCGGCGGGATCATAACGGACAGGGCGAGGATGGCGGCGACGGGATCACGACCGGACGATCTGAACAAGGCCGTGCTCTACATGGTCTTCGCCGCGTCGCTGATCCCGATGCTGAATGCCAGCGCCAAATATCTCACCGAAGATTACAGCGTGCTGCAGATCACCTGGGCGCGCTATGCCGGGCATTTCGTCTACATGCTGATGGTGTTCGTGCCCTATCGCGGGCTCGCACTCCTGCGCTCGCAGCAGATTCCGCTGCAGCTCCTGCGCTCCAGCCTGCTCTGCATGGCGACGCTGATCTACATCACCGCGCTCGCCTTCGTGCCGCTCACCACCGCTGCGGCGATCAGTTTCACCGCCCCTTTCATCGTTACCACCTTCGCCCCGGTCATTCTGGGCGAACGGGTCAGCCTGCGCCGCTGGATCGCGATCACGGTGGGTTTTGCCGGCGCGCTGATCGTGATCAGGCCGGGCGAGGGCATGAATCTGGCGGCGCTCCTCGTCTTCGGCAGCGCCGCCTCGGCTGCGTTCTACCAGCTGCTCTCGCGCAAGCTCGCCGCCGGCGATCCGGCGGATACCTCGATCACCTATATCGCCGTGACGGGATTCCTGCTCACCAGCCTGCCATTGCCTTTCATCTGGCAGACACCGGGAAGCCTCCTCGACTGGCTGCTCTTCGCCAGCCTCGGTTTCTTCGGCGGGTTTGGCCACTATTTTCTCGTGCGCGCTTTCGAGGTTGCGCCCGCACCCTTCGTCTCGCCCTTCAACTATCTCCAGCTCGCGGGGGCGGTGCTGCTGGGATGGATGGTGTTCGGACAATTGCCGGATCTGTTCGTCTGGCTCGGCTCGGCCATCATCATCGGCAGCGGCGTCTACATCCTCTATTCCGAGCGCGCGAAGGGCATCCCGGTACGCACCGGGCCGGTGCGCTGATCGGCGGCGCGGCGCACGATCAGGCCTCCGCTTGCGCCGGCCATGCTCATCAGCGGCGTTCGCGGCAGGGATTGCTAAGACTGACTTAACGGAAATCATGCTTGGTTTACGCTTGTGCAAACAATGATGCGAATCAGCTGCATTTGATCGACTGATCAGAACTGCACAATCAGGCCAGAACCCTTCGGAGCCGAAAATGGATGCCTTGATACCAGTCGGGACCGGCAGCAATGCCGGAAACCTCGATGCGATGCCCGCAGCGCCTGACCGGTCGGAGGATACACTGCCGGTCATGCGCTCCATTGTACGCCGGATGAACGGCTTCCTCTATCGCTGCCGCAACGATGCCGATTTTACCATGATGTTCATGGAGGGCGCGGTCGATCGCGTCACCGGCTACGATCGTACCGCCTTTACGGGCCCCGAGAAGCGCTCGTATGCCGGCATCATCCACCCCGATGATGCGCAGACGGTGGACGATGCCGTCGCCGCAGCCGTGGAATCGCGCGGCAACTGGGAGGTCGATTACCGGATCCGGCGCGCCGATGGCGGCGAACAATGGGTGCATGAGAGCGGAGGCGGCGTCTACGGACGGGACGGGACACTCTCGCATCTGGAGGGTGTCGTCATCGACGTCAACAGCAAGAAGACCCGCGAGCTTGAGATTTCCACCGCGCTGCTGGAGCGCGTCGGACAGACCAGCCAGGAGATCATCGCCAATACCGGCTCGATCCTGCGCATTCTGAACACCCTCCAGTTGCTGGCCCTGAATGCACGCATCGAGGCCGCGCGCGCCGGCGAATACGGGGCCGGCTTCACCGTCGTCGCGACGGAAATCAAGGCGCTCGCCGATGAGAGCGGCGTTTCGGCGGGCCGCATCACTGAACTCTCCGAGGAGCTCCAGGGCATCCTGCGCCAGAAGGCCTGATCGCGGGCAATGGTGGCAGTCTGCAACGAACGGGGATAAATGACGGTGCATTGACGCGGGAATCATTATAGCGTTTGGCTCAGGAAACCTCATCAGGCCGGGAAGCGTTTTCGAGCGGCGACCGGTCGCATCCCGCGCCACCCCTTCATTGCTTCTTCATGATCAGCCCGCTGCCACCTCCGCCGAGATCACAGGCATGACCCAGGACCAGGGTATCTTTCTCGCCATTCTGGTGGCGACCGTCACGTTGTTCATCTGGGGACGCTGGCGCCACGACATGGTGGCCGTGACTGCGCTGCTGGCCTGTGTGGCGTTCGGCCTCGTCGACCGGGACACGGCCTTCGAGGGCTTCGGCCACCCCGCAGTGGTGACGGTCGCCTGTGTGCTGATCCTGTCGCGCGCCCTGCAGACATCCGGGGCCGTGGATGCGATTGCGCAAAGGTTCATTCCATCGGATGCAGGCACCTTCCTCACCCTTGCCGCCCTGACGATACTCGGCGCGGTCTTGTCCGCCTTCATGAACAATGTCGGAGCGCTGGCGCTCCTGATGCCGGTCGCCATCCAGATGGCGGCGAAGCACGATATCCCGCCCGGCAAGGTTTTGATGCCACTCTCCTTCGGCTCGATTCTCGGGGGGATGACCACGCTGATCGGCACGCCACCGAACCTGATCGTCGCGGGATTTCGCCGCGAGACGGGCGAGAGCGCCTTCAGCATGTTCGCGTTCGCCCCGGTCGGCGTCACCGTCGCGGCCAGCGGCCTGGTCTTCCTGCTGCTATTTGGGCGCAAACTCGTCCCGCAGCGCGGCGGCGGCGAAGGCGAAGGCTTCGAGACCGATGCCTACATGACCGAAGCGCGCGTTCCATCGAAGTCGAAAGCCGTCGGCATGACGCTCAAGCAGGTCGAGAAGGAACTCGATGAGGTCGATGCGACGGTGGTCGGGCTGATTCGCAACGAGGTGCGCATGCGCGCGCCAGACCCGTGGCGCAAGCTGCGCATCGACGACATCCTCGTCGTTGAGGCCGAACCCGATTCGCTCGCAGGGGCGCTGTCGGCGCTGGAGCTCAAGCTCGAGGAAGACAAGCCGCGCGATCCCGATGCACCCGAGGCCAGGGCCGATGCCGAGGACGAGGACAACCGCGACGAGGAGGTGAGCGTCATCGAAATGGTGGTGCTGCCCAATTCGTCTCTGATCGGCCGCTCCGCTGCCGATATCCATCTGCGCACGCGCTTTGCCATCAACATGCTCGCGGTTTCGCGTCAGGGCCAGCGTTCGCGGGCGCGGCTGCGCACCTTCCGATTGCGGGCGGGTGATGTGCTGCTGTTGCAGGGCGCGCCCCAGCGTCTGTCCGAATTCGCGACCCAGTTCGCGCTCGTCCCGCTGGCTGAGCGGTCCGTGCGTATTCCCGATGCTCGCCAGGCGCTGATGGCGCTCACGATCATGGGCGTGGCCATCAGCTTCGCCGCCTTCGGTTTGCTTCCGGCGGCGATTGCCTTCGCCTTTGGCGTCCTCGCAGTGATGGCTCTTCGGATCATTCCGCCGCGCAATATCTACAATGCCATCGACTGGCCGGTAATCGTGCTGCTCGGCGCCCTGATACCGGTCGCCGGAGCCATGGCGGAGACCGGAACCGCCGAACTCATCGCCAATACGATGATGACCCATGTCGCGCAGGGCAACGCGATCATCGCGCTCGCGATCATGATCATCGCCACCATGACGCTGTCGGATTTCATGAACAACGCCGCCACCGCCGCCGTGATGTGTCCCATCGCCATCGGTGCGGCGAGTGCGCTCGGGGTCAGCGCCGATCCGCTGCTTATGGGCGTGGCCGTGGGAGCCTCCTGCGCATTTCTCACGCCGATCGGCCATCAGAACAACACGCTGATTCTGGGCCCCGGCGGATTTCGCTTCGGCGATTACTGGAAACTCGGCCTGCCGCTCGAGGCGATCGTCATCGCCGTCAGCGTGCCGCTGATTCCGCTGGTCTGGTCATTCTGAGACTTGCCTTTCTCTCAGATATGAGAAATATTCTCGTATATGAGAGAGCATGCATCATACATCGCCATGGACAGCCGCATCGCCACGCGGCTGCGTCAGCTTCGCTACGCTGCCAATCTGTCGCTGGAACAGCTCGAAACCGCCAGTGGCGTGAGCCGCTCGACGCTCTCGCGCCTCGAAAAGGCGCAGACGAGCGCCACGGCAGAAACGCTCGGGCGGCTTTGCGCCGTGTTCGGCCTGCCCGTATCGCGGCTCCTCCAGGAGGTCGAGGAAACGCCCTCACCGCATCTGCCGCATGATGCGCAACCGGTCTGGCACGACCCGGCCACCGGCATGGTGCGGCGCGTGATCTCGCCACCTGCGGAGGGGCTCACCGGCGAGATCATCGGCTGTACACTGCCGGCGGGCACGGTGATCGCCTATCCTGCCCCGCCAAGACCGGGGCTGGAGCATCACCTCGTCCTCCAGGAAGGGGCGCTGTGCGTCACGCTCGGCGGCGAGGATCATCGTCTCGCCCCCGGCGATTGCCTGCGCTACCGGCTGCACGGTTCGAGCCGGTTCGAAACACCGCCGGATCAAGGCGCCAGCTATCTGCTCTTCATGCTCTGAGGCTGCCCCATGACCAACCCGCCCGAACCGCCCGCATCCGGGTTCAGCCTCATGCGGATCGAGGCTGCGGCGATGTCCGATGCGCTCGATGACCTCGCCGGGATCCTGCATGCCTGCGTCAGCGACGGCGCCGCCGTCAGCTTCATCCTGCCCTTCGCGCGCGACGATGCCCGCGCCTTCTGGCGCGACAGCGTCCTGCCGCAGGTCGAAGCGGGCGCGACGATCCTGCTCGCGGCCCGTGACGAGACCGACGGGCGCCTCGTCGGCACGGTCCAGCTTGGCATCGACACGCCGCCGAACCAGCCCCATCGCGCCGATCTGAAGAAGCTGCTCGTGCATCCGCGCGCGCGCCGGCGTGGGATCGCCCGGGCTTTGATCACGCGATTGGAGGGCGAAGCGCAGGCCTGTGGGCGCAGCATGATTACCCTCGATACCCGCACAGGAGACATGGCGGAGCCGCTTTACCGGGCCATGGGCTACGAAGAAGCAGGCGTCATCCCCGATTACAGCCTCGACGTCACCGGAACGCGGCTGGAAGCCACGACGGTGTTTTACAAGCGGTTGAACGGGAAATAGGTTTCGCAAGCGCGCCATGCATGGCCGGACATGTATGGACGGACATGTATGGACGGACATGGCATGCATCCGCAAGGATGGGGCATTGCGGCAAGGATTCACGGCGAGCCAAGCCGCCCGGATGCAGCCATAAGCGGCAGCGGTATTGCCGTGAATTTCGAGGATTTCGACGTTTTCAAGATGGTGGGCGCGGCTGGGATTGAACCAGCGACCCCTACGATGTCAACGTAGTGCTCTCCCGCTGAGCTACGCGCCCATCTTGGCCTGGCATTGCGGCGCCATCGGTGCCGCTCTGCCGTGGGAGCGCGTATAGCGAACCCGCTTCGGCGGCGCAAGCGGCTTGATCAGGAAATCTTCACGCGGCGAGGAGTTTTTCGACTTCGCCGACGAGATCCTTCAGATGGAATGGCTTCGACAGCACCTTGGCATCCTTGGGCGTCTCCGAATCGGCATTGAGCGCCACCGCCGCAAAGCCGGTGATGAACATCACCTTGATATCCGGGTCGAGCTCGGTCGCCCGGCGGGCGAGCTCGATTCCGTCCATCTCGGGCATCACGATATCGGTGAGCAGCAGCTCGAACGGCTCCTCGCGCAGCCGGTTATAGGCCGACAGCCCGTTATCGAACGAGGCCACGTCGTAGCCCGCATTCTGGAGCGCCTTCACGAGGAAGCGGCGCATGTCGTTGTCGTCTTCGGCGAGTAGAATTTTCATGGTGTCCCGCATTGCCGATCCCGGCTTACCTTCCATCTTTCCCATAAGGCCCCGCCCCGGTAAACATCGCGTGAAAGCAAATGTCGCGACAGCGGAAAAACAGCGCGTACACGCGCATGCGCAGATGAACACGGCGCAGGCGCGGTGATACGATCGCGACCGATATCGCACAGATACGCTCTTGCCATCCGCGCTCTCGCGCGAAACATTAGAAGCGTTGTTCAACAGGGCAATGCCGGGCCTTGTGAGCAAATGCCGGCGTGATGATAAGGGCGAAGGGCTGCGTGCATTGAAGGACGCGACTGACATGACGGGCATCGCGGCGGGCGGCCCGACCGGCGAGAGCAGCGGCCCCGCCGCCCTGTTCGATCCGCCTTTCGCGGTCGCCCTGCCCGACCGACCGGTCGGCGGCTTCGTTTTCGATTCGCCTCATTCCGGCGCGTTCTATCCGCAGGCCTTCCTCGAGGGCGGGCGCCTGAGCGCGCATACGATTCGCCGTTCCGAGGACGCTTTTGTCGACAGGCTGTTCGCGCCGATGGTCGTCCATGGCGCGCCCCTGATCCGCGCGCTGTTTCCACGCGCCTATCTCGATCTCAACCGCGAGCCCTACGAGCTTGATCCGCGCATGTTCGAAGGCCGCCTGCCCGCTTTCGCCAATACCCGCTCGATCCGCGTCGCCGGCGGTCTCGGCACGATCCCGCGCATCGTCGCGGACGGGCACGAAATCTATGCCGGGCGCATCCCCGTGCATGAGGGGCTGGCGCGGATCGAGACGCTCTACAAGCCCTATCACCGCGCCCTGCGGCGGTTGATCACCAGAACGCAAAATCGGTTCGGCTATACCTGCCTGATTGATTGCCATTCAATGCCCTCGACCAGCCTCTCTGCCGAATCACTCGGCCAGGTCGACATCGTTCTCGGCGACCGCTACGGATCGAGCTGCAGCCATGTGCTGACGGATCTGGTCGAGGTGGCGCTCCGGGCACGCGGGTTCGGCGTGATGCGCAACAAGCCGTATGCCGGCGGCTTCATCACCGAACATTACGGCGAGCCTTCAGGCCATCGCCACGCGCTGCAGATCGAGGTCAACCGTGCGCTCTACATGCATGAGGCGACGCTGACACCGCATGCCTGGTTTGACGAGATCTCACGCGCGCTCTGCGCGGCGCTCGCCGAGGTGCTCGCCGCAGGCGAGGTTTTCGCCGCACGCCCCTTCGAGCCGCCTGCCATCGCGGCGGAGTGATCCGCCTGCTCTGCTCACGCCTCGCAAAAAAGCGGGACCAGCTCCCGCCGGTCCCGTCAAAGGTGGCGTGGCATCCGCTCTGATCGGCTGCAGATGCCACACGAGGGTCCGCCTCGAAACTTCTTCGGATGCCGGGATCACTTCTGCTTGACGATGATCGGCGTCATCAGATCACCCCAGTAACCGTCCTGGTGGTGATGGCGTGAGGCGCGCTGCAATTCGACAGAGAGGCCTGAATTCACGGCCTCCGCGACGGCGGCGTTGAGGCGGTGGAGCTGGTTGGCGAGCATGCGGATTGCCGCCTGCTGCTGCTCGTCCATGGTGGTCGCCAGATCTTCGGCGCGTTCCTTGACGTTGGGCATGATCGTATCTCCCTGAGGACTGTTGCGGATGGTGGGCGGGGCTCATCGCCCACCCGACCGGAATGCTCACTCGGCTGCGTGCAGCTTTGGCTCGTCCTTGGCGAACTGGGCCGTCTCGGTGGAGGCGCCCATCGCCGTGGTCGAGGAGCGTCCGCCCGTGATCGTCATCGACACCTGGTCAAAATAGCCGGTGCCGACTTCGCGCTGGTGGCGGGTGGCGGTGAAGCCGTTCGCCTCGGCAGCAAATTCCGCCTGCTGCATCTCGGAATAGGCGCCCATGCCGCGATCTCGGTAGCCACGGGCCAGCTCGAACATCGACAGGTTGAGCGAGTGGAAGCCCGCCAGCGTGACGAACTGGAACCTGTAGCCCATCGCGCCGAGCTCGCGCTGGAACTGCTCGATCGTCTGCGGGTCGAGATTCTTGCGCCAGTTGAACGAGGGCGAGCAGTTATAGGCGAGCAGCTTGCCGGGATATTTCGCGTGGATCGCCTCGGCGAAGCGGCGCGCCTCGTCCAGATCCGGCCGCGACGTCTCCCACCACAGGATGTCCGCCGTCTCGGCAAAGGCGAGGCCGCGTGCGATGCAGTGATCAACGCCGGTGCCTTCCTTGAGGCGGTAGAAACCCTCCGGCGTACGGCTGTCGGGCTCGATGAACGGGCGGTCGCGCTCATCGACATCGGAGGTGATCAGCCGGGCCGATTCCGCATCGGTGCGGCACATGACCATGGTGGGCACGCCCATCACGTCCGCGGCGAGGCGCGCGGCATTCAGATTCCGCTCATGCGCGGCGGTGGGAATGAGCACCTTGCCGCCCAGATGCCCGCACTTCTTCTCCGAGGCGAGCTGATCCTCGAAATGCACGCCCGCAGCGCCCGCCTCGATGAAGGCCTTCATGATCTCGTAGGCGTTGAGCGGCCCGCCGAAACCGGCCTCGGCATCGGCCACGATCGGGGCGAACCAGTCGCGCTGGGCGCCACCTTCCGCATGCTCGATCTCGTCAGCGCGCTTGAGGGTGCGGTTGATGCGCCGGCACAGTTCCGGGGCGCCGTTTGCCGGGTAGAGTGACTGGTCCGGATACATCTGCGAGGCGGTGTTGGAATCGGCGGCGACCTGCCAGCCGGAGAGGTAGATCGCCTTGAGCCCGGCGCGCACCTGCTGCATGGCCTGGTTGCCGGTCATCGCGCCCAACGTGTTGATGAAGGGCTCGTCATGCAACAGCTCCCACAGCTTCACCGCGCCACGCTCGGCGAGCGTGTGGGCGATGGGGAAGGAGCCGCGCAGCCGCAACACATCCTCCGGCGTATAGGGCCGGCGAATACCGTCGAAGCGGCCTTCCGGCGCGGCGGGAACGAGGTCCTGGAAGGTCGTCTTGCTCATCTGTGTCTCCTCAACATTCTCGACATATTTTTTACAACTTTGGTCGTAGCGATCTGACTTCGTCTCAATTAACCGCTGGAACCTGTCCCAATTGATGCTATGTTGCGCTGCGATGGACAAGACGGACAATTTTTGGAAAAAGTCGCAGTGTCGAAATGCGACTGCTGTTGATCTGTAAAATTGTCAAAATTTGTAAAAGGCGAAGCTGATGAGCGACGATGCAGCACGCAAGATCATGGCCGGCGGGCGCCTGCGCCGCCTGCGCCAGGAGCTCGGTCTCTCCCAGACCGGGATGGCGACGGAGCTCGGCATCTCGGTGAGCTATCTCAACCTGATCGAGCGCAACCAGCGCCCGGTGACGGCGCAGGTGCTGATCAGGCTGGCCGAGGTCTACGACATCGACCCGCGCGAATTCGCCCGTGAGGAGGAATTGCGCATCGTCGGTGAACTGGAGGAGATCTTCGCCGATCCGCTGTTTCGCGATTCCCCCGTCCCGCGTGGCGCACTGCGTGAGATCGCCGATACGACACCGACGCTCGCCACCGCGATCCAGCGGCTCTATGCGGCCTATGGGCAGTTGCGCGAAGGCGGCCCGCTGGCGAACGGGCCGGGCGATGCGGACCGTGCCGAGGGCGCGACCCCGGAGCAGCCCGTCGAGCGGGTGCGCGATTTCCTGCATGCGGCCAACAACCATTTCCCCGAGCTTGAGGCCGCAGCCGAGCGGGTGGCGCAGGAACTCGGGGAATCCGGCCCGAACCTGTTCTTCGCGCTGTCGGAGCGCCTGCGCGAGCGCCACGGCCTGCGTGTGCAGATCCTGCCCGTCGACGTGATGCAATCGGCCCTGCGCCGCTTCGACCGCCATCGTCGGCGGCTGATGATCTCGGAGCTGGTCGAGCCGTCCGGGCGCACCTTCCAGGCTGCCTACCAGCTCGCCTTCGCAGAATGCGCCGAGACCATCGCACGCATCGCCGATACGCTCGAATCACGCGACGGGGCGGTGCGGCGGCTGGTGCGGATCACGCTGGCGAACTACTTCGCCGCCGCCGTGATGATGCCCTACGCACCGTTCCTGCAGGCGGCGGAGGCGCTCGCCTATGATGTCGAGGTCCTGTGCGCGCGTTTCGGGGCAAGCTTCGAGCAGGTCGCCCACCGACTCACCACGCTGGCGCGCCCGAGCGCACGCGGCGTGCCGTTCTTTCTGGTGCGGGTCGATACGGCCGGAAACGTGTCGAAGCGGTTTTCCTCCGGCTCATTCCCGTTTTCGCGCTTCGGTGGCACCTGCCCGCGCTGGAACCTGCATCACACCTTCCGCTCGCCAGGCCGGGTGCTCTGCGATGTCGTCGAACTCCCGGACGGCGCGCGCTGGTTCTCGCTGGCGCGCACTGTCCGGCGCAATGCGCAGGCCTGGGGCGAGCCGGAAGCGCAATTCACCATCGGGCTCGGTTGCGAGCTGAAATACGCCAGCCGTCTGGTCTATGCAAAGGGGATGGACTGGAAGCTGCGCGAGCCCACGCCGATCGGCGTGAATTGCCGGCTCTGCGAGCGGCAGAATTGCGCCCAGCGTGCCGCACCGCCGATCCTCCGACAGCTTAGCGTCGACGAAACCACGCGCGGCGTCTCGCCCTTCGCCTTCGAGAGCTGAGGCCACAACGCGCGTGCCCGTGCCGCCTTGCACGAAAGGGCCTTTACCTGCCCGCCCGCGCGCGCATCATGGCCCGACAATATCAAGCGCCCCGCATGGCGGCGGCGATGAAGGGGAGGATCGCATGCATGTTCTCGTGACCGGCGCCGCCGGAATGATCGGTCGTAAACTCGTGGAACGCCTCGCCGAAGAGGGGCGGATCGGTGGCGTCGAGATAACCGGAGCCACCCTCCACGACATCGTCGCGCCGCAGGCCCCCTCCTTCGCGCCGTTCACCGTAGAGAGCATCGCCGCCGATTTCGCCGATCCCGCCGTGCCGGCGCGGCTGGTTTCCGGAAAGCCCGATCTGATCTTCCACCTTGCCGCTATCGTCTCTGGCGAGGCGGAGACCGATTTTGACAAGGGCTACGCCATCAATCTCGACGGGACGCGGCGTCTGTTCGATGCGGTACGCGCGCTCTCAAGCGATGGCGAGCCCTATCACCCGCGTATCGTCTATGCCTCCTCTGTCGCCGCCTTCGGCGCCCCCCTGCCCGATCTGATCGACGACGAATTCCTGCAGGCGCCGCTGACGAGCTACGGCACGCAGAAGGTCATCGGCGAATTGCTTTTGACCGATTACACCCGCAAGGGAATCTTCACCGGCATCGGCATTCGCCTGCCCACGATCTGCGTGCGTCCCGGCAAGCCCAACAAGGCGGCATCCGGCTTCTTCTCGAATATTATCCGCGAGCCGCTGGCGGGCCATGAGGCAGTGCTGCCGGTGGATGAGAGCGTGACGCACTGGCACGCCTCGCCACGCTCGGCCATCGGCTTCATGATGCATGCCGCGACGCTGGAGAGCGAGAAGATCGGCCCGCGCCGCAATCTCAACATGCCGGGCGTACGCGCCACCGTCGGCGAGCAGATCGAAGCCCTGCGCAGGATCGCCGGCGAGAACGTCGTGGCCCGCATCCGCCGGGAGCCCGACGAGATGATCCGCGCCATCGTCGGAAACTGGGCGCGCGGCTTCTCGCCAAAGCGTGCGCTGGCGCTCGGTTTCACGGCGGATGAGAGCTTCGAGGCGATCATCCGGACGCATATCGAGGACGAACTCGACGGCGCATTCGTGCGCTGAGCATCACGCCAGAAGGACAGTTTTTTCGCCGCCGCCCCTTGCCGTCTGCCCTTAATTCGGCAACCTCCCGCATATCCGCCGGTTACACCGGCACTCGACCGGACCTTCGTGCATCATCGGCATGCAGGGTCCGGCTGCGGAAAAGGTGCGATGGACGAAGCAAACACGATCTGCCCGGTGATCCTGTGCGGTGGCGCGGGTACGCGTCTGTGGCCGCTATCCCGCAAGAGCTATCCCAAGCAGTTTGCACAATTGCTCGGACGCGAGAGCCTGTTCCAGGGCACGGTGCGGCGCATGGCCGAGGCCGGCTTTGCGGCACCGCTGACGATCACGGGGGAGGATTTTCGCTTCATCGTCACCGAGCAGCTCGCCGCCGTCGAGCAGGTTGCCCGCGCCACCCTGATCGAACCGGAGCCGCGTAACACCGCGCCCGCCATCCTCGCCGCCGCTTTGTGGCTGCGTGAGAGCAATCCCGATGCGCTGATGCTCGTCGCCCCGTCCGATCACGTGATTCCCGACACGCCGGCGTTCCGCGCGAGCGTCACCGCCGCGATCCCGGCGGCGCAGGCGGGGACGCTCGTCACCTTTGGCGTGACGCCGACGCGCCCGGAAACGGGCTACGGCTATCTGGCCCTGACGCCGGAGGCGGATCTGCAGGCGGTTGTGCCGCAGCCGCTGGCGGGTTTCGTCGAAAAGCCGGATGCCGCGCGTGCGGCACAGATGCTGACCGAGGGGCGTTTTCTGTGGAATGCCGGCATCTTTCTCTTTTCGGTCAAGGCACTGATTGCCGCATTCAACCGCCATGCGCCCGATCTCATGGAGCCTGTCGCCGGCGCCGTGGCGCAGTCGCAGGCCGATCTGGGCTTCACCCGCCTCGCCGCCGAATCGTGGGCACAGGCGCGCGATATCTCGATCGACTATGCCATCATGGAGAATGCCGACAATCTTGCCGCCGTGCCGCTGACGGCGCATTGGTCCGACCTCGGCGGCTGGGAGGCGGTCTGGCAGGAAAGCGGGCCGGACGGGCAGGGTAACGTCGTCTCCGGCCATGCGCTCGCACAGGATTGCCGCGGCACGCTGCTGCGCTCCGAGGCGGAAGGGCTCGAACTCGTCGGGATCGGCCTCGACAATATCGTCGCGGTGGCAATGAAGGACGCTGTCCTGGTCGCACGCAAGGACCGGGCGCAGGAGGTCAAGGATGCCGTCGCAACGCTCAAGGCTCAGGGCGTGGCACAAGCCACCGCCTTCCCGCGCGATCATCGCCCATGGGGCTGGTTCGAGAGCCTCGCCGTCGGCGACCGCTTCCAGGTCAAGCGGATCGTGGTGCATCCGGGCGGCGCCCTGTCGCTCCAGAGCCACATGCACCGCTCCGAACACTGGATCGTGGTGGCCGGGACGGCGCGTGTCACCATCGACGGACAGGAAAGCCTCCTCGGGGAGAACGAGTCGGTCTATATTCCGCTTGGCTGCGTGCACCGTCTGGAGAATCCCGGCAAGCTGCCGATGGTTCTGATCGAGGTGCAGACCGGGGCCTATCTGGGTGAGGACGACATCATCCGCTACGAAGACATCTACGCGCGTCGCTGACACCAACGGGAGGAAAGATCATGGACGAAGACCGATTCAACATGGAAATGCGCAAGTTTCTCAAGGAAGTCGGCGTCACCTCCCAGCGCGAGATCGAGCGTCTCGTGCGCGACGGCGCGGTCAAGGGCGGCGAATTGCGCCTGCGCATGACGCTGACCGCGGAGAATGCCGATCTCGAACACGTCGTCGAACGCACATTGCCGGTGCCCGACGAATCGTGATCGCGCACGGCGCCCTTAACGGTCTTGCGGCGGGATGCGCCTGATCCGCTCGACATGGGCCTTGATATCCTCGCAACTGAACTTGCTGTGGACCCGTCTGGTGGAAGCGGGATGGTATTGCAGGCCGAGCTTCCTGTCGGCGCGCCAGGCCTTCATCGGGCGAATCGGGCGTGGCACGAAGCCGCCTCCGCAAGTCGGGCAGACATTATGCAGCACGTTCTCGACGCAATCAGCGCAGTAGGTGCATTCATAGGTGCAGATGCGCGCCTCGGTCGATTGCGGCGGCAGGTCCTTGTCACACCATTCGCAATTCGGGCGCAATTCGAGCATCGATGGCCTCCCTCGGGACATTTGCGCCGGCTATCTGACGGCTTGTCGGCGCAGCGCGCACCATATTATGGCGCAATCCCTCATGCGTGAATGAAGCATTCAATCACTTCAGATTTTGCGGAACATGCATCGGCAGATCTGTCATCCGATGTGGAATTTCGTCACGTGCGCGCTTGCGGGCGCTATCACGGCGGACACGGACCGGCTATGCATTGATACATGCGTGACAGCAGGCGAGTCGATCATCAGGCGCTGACACAGGGCGCATTCTCGGGCGCGGCGGCCTTCGCGAAAGCCGCTCCTCTCGTTGTGCTCGACACGGTGATCCTCGCCGCGCTCGTCGATCTGGCCCGACGGCTGATGCTGCCGACGGGCTCCACCTCGCCCTATCTGGTCGGCACGCTGGAGGCGGTGCTCGGCGTCTTCGTGTTTGCGCCGCTGATCATCGCCGCCCATCGCTACAGCGTGGCGGGAATGATCACGCCGCGCCTCACCGGATCCCTCGCCGGGCCGATATTCGGGCGCTTCGTCAAGGCGTCGCTGATCCTGTCGCTGATCACTGTGGCCGGTTATGGTGGTGGCGCGTTTCTCTCTGAAGCGCTCGACCCGCCGCTCGGCACCGCCGTCTTCTTCATGGCCTTCGCCGCGACCATCGCCCTGTCGGTGCGTTTAGGCCCTCTGTTTCCCGCCATCTCCGTGAATGCGAACGGCGCGAGCTGGGGCGCCGCCTGGCGCGATACGGCGGGGCACGGCTGGGCAATCTTCTTCGTGCTCGCCATATGCAGCCTGCCTTTCATACTCCTGGGCCTGCCGCTCGAAACCGCCATGCGCGAGGTGGAGATCCTGCGCGTCGCGGGGCTGCTCCTGACCCTCGTGCGCGCCGTGATCGAAACCGGCTGGACCCTGGTGCTCGCCTGCGCGGCGGGGCTGATCTACAAGGAACTCGCGCGCGAATTGCTGCTCGCACCGCCCTCCGGGGGCGCGTCGGGAGGCAATCATGGCTGAGGCTGCCGATAAGACGGTGCTGCAGGATTTTCCGGCAAAGCCCGATCTCGCCGAGTCGATTCGCGCCTGGCTCTCGCGTCTTGCCTTCGAGCGCCGCGCCTCGCCGAAGACGCTGCAGGCCTATGCGCGCGATCTGCGCCAGTTCACACAATTCCTCGTCGATCATCTCGGCGAGCCGGCGGATCGCGCAGCCTTTGCCGCCCTCGCCCCCATGGATGTGCGCGCCTTCCTCGCCGCGCGCCGCCGTCAAGGCATCGAGAGCCGCTCGCTGATGCGCCAGCTCGCGGCGTTGCGCGGCTTCGCCCGCCATCTCGCGCAGGAGGGCTACGGCGATGCCGCAGCGTTCTTCGCCGTGCGGGGGCCGCGCACCGCCAAGACGCTTCCCCGCCCCATCGGTGCGGAAGACGCCCGCGCCACCGCCTCGACCGCGACGCGGGCGGGCTCACCCCGCGAGCCCTGGATCCTCGCCCGTGACGCCGCCGTGCTCGGCCTGCTCTACGGGGCGGGGCTGCGCATTTCCGAGGCGCTCGGCATCCGCGCCGGTGATGCGCCCGTGGGCGATCGCGACAGCATCCTCGTCACGGGCAAGGGCGGCAAGCAGCGCGCCGTGCCGGTGATCGTGCCGGTGCGCGCGGCCATCGCCGATTATCTCGCGCAATGCCCCTATGTGCTGAACGACGACGAGCCGCTTTTCGTCGGCGCGCGCGGCGGGCCGCTCTCGGCGCGCGTCGTGCAGCTCGCCATGGCGGAAGTGCGCGGCGCCCTCGGCCTGCCCGACAGCGCCACGCCGCATGCTTTGCGCCATTCCTTCGCGACGCATCTGCTGGCC
>NZ_DATGCW010000022.1:0-3307 GCF_035311605.1 Saliniramus sp. | reverse complement strand
CCTCGACCATGACTGGATCGGCAAGCATCTGCCGCGCGACGGCTCGGTCAATTTCGACAATCTCACCAGCGCCATGGGCGTGCTCGTCATTGCCGGCCCGAAGGCGCGGATGCTGCTCGAACGTGTCTGCACCGACGACGTCTCCAAGGCGGCGCTGCCCTGGCTGGCGGGGATCGAAACCAGCATCGGGCTGGCCCCGGCGAAGGTGCTGCGCGTGAATTTCGTGGGCGAACTCGGCTACGAGATCCATCACGGCATCGAATATCAAAACCACATCTTTGACGCGCTGATGGAAGCGGGTGCCGATCTCGGCTTCGCGCCCTTCGGTATCCGGGCGATGGAGTCCATGCGCATCGAGAAATCCTATCGCATGGTGGGAACCGAGATGTCGATCGAATATCCGGCACTCGAATCTGGGCTCGACCGCTTCATCCGGCTCGACAAGGGGGATTTTCTGGGGCGCGAGGCATTGCTGCGGCGTCAGTCGGAGGGGCTGCGCAATCTCTTCGTGACGCTCGAAGTGAGCGGCCATAACGACGCCGATTCGCTGGGCAACAACCCGCTCTTCAGCGCCGGCGAGATGATCGGGCGCACCACGAGCGGCGCTTACGGTTTCCGCGTCGGCAAATCGCTGGCGCTCGCCATGGTCCGCCCGGATCACGCTGCGGAGGGTACGCAGATGGAGATGGATCTGCTGGGCGCACCCTGCATCGCCACTGTGCTCGGTGAGAGCCCCCATGATCCGGAGAATGCGCTGCTGCGGGCCTGAGGCGTACGGTGCGCTTGACGCGCGCCGGGGGGAGGGGCACTCAGTCGTCTGCGACGCGTTGCGGAGACGACAGATGAAACACCCCTTCGTTCACACGCGCAGCCATTCCTGGCTGCGCCGCCAGATCGGCAGTGTCCGCAAGCTGTGGTTTCGCTGGCGGCACGGGAAGGCGTCTTTCGAGACATGTTATTTCGATGCGCGCTTTGTTTGCACCCTCGGCGACAGCGTGTCCAAGGGGATTGCGGTCAATACCTACGACAATCGCCAGCTGCGCTTTCTGATGGACTGGGCGCGGCGCGAAAAGCCGGACCGCTTCTATGATATCGGCGCGAATCTCGGCCTCTACGCTTGCGTGCTGGTCGGGCAGGGCGTCGTCGCCTCTGCTGTTGCCTTCGAGCCCGACCGCAACAACCGGCGGCTGCTCGAACGCAATATCACGCTCAACCGGCTCGAAGAGCGCATCGCCGTGCGCGACTACGCTCTGGGACGGGAAGAGGCCGAGCTCGCCTTTCGTGAAGGTGCGCAGGCTAATCGGGGCACCTCGCGCATTGTCGTCAAAGGGGAGCCGGATGCGGGGTGTACCGGGCAATATTCGGTTGCGGTGATGCCGTTCGATCAGGTCGCGGATGTCGCCAGCGAGACCCTGATCATCAAGATGGATTGCGAGGGGTTCGAAAGCGAGGTGATCGCCGGCATGCATCACGCGCTGACGCGCAACAGGTGCCTCATCCAGATCGAGGCCTTCGACGACGCCAATGCCGAAACCCTGAAGAGCCTCGGCTATCACCATATCGGCACGATCCATGCCGACCAGTACTGGGTCAATTTCTGACGCGGCGCGCGGGGGTTCAACCGCCCGCGCGCACTGCCACCTCAGGCCTTGCCGTAGCCGCCCCCGGTGGGCGTGATCACCGTGACCGCTTCGCCGGCCTCCATCTGCGTCTGGTCGCAGCCGCCGAGCTCCTCGAGCCGCCCGTCATTGCGCCGGACATAGGTGCGCCCGACTTCACCCGCCTCGCCGCCATCGACGCCGAAGGGCCGGACGCGGCGGTGGGAGGCGAGGATGGCGCAGGACATCGGCTTGAGGAAGCGCAGCGTGCGGCTGGTGCCGTCGCCTGCCTTCCAGCGTCCCTTGCCGCCCGAGCCCTTGCGGATATGGAAATCCTCCAGAACCACGGGGAAGCGCGTCTCCAGGATTTCCGGATCGGTGAGGCGGGAATTGGTCATGTGCACATGCACCGCATCGGTGCCGTCGAATCCCGGCCCGGAGGGAGAGCCGGAACAGATCGTCTCGTAATACTGATACTGGTCGTCACCGAAGGTGAGGTTGTTCATGGTGCCCTGCGAGGCGCCCATCGCCTTCAGCGCACCGAAGAGACAATTCGTGACCGCCTGGCTGACCTCGACATTCCCGGCCACCACCGCCGCCGGATAGCTTGGCGAGAGCATTGATTCCTCCGGGATCACGACCTCGATCGGGCGCAGGCAACCCGCATTCATCGGGATGGCGTCATCGACCATCACCCGGAAGACGTAGAGCACCGCAGCACGGGTCACCGGCATGGGCGCGTTGAAATTGTCCTCGCGCTGCGGCGATGTGCCGGTGAAATCGACCTTGGCCCGGCGATTCTCGCGATCGACCGAGATCGCCACCCTGATCACGCAGCCCTGGTCCATTTCGTATGCGAAGCTGCAATCGGTGAGGTTGTCGAGCAGGTTGCGCACGCTCTCGGCGGCGTTGTCCTGCACGTGGCCCATATAGGCGCGCACCACTTCGAGCCCGAAGGTGGTTAGCATCTTGCGCAGCTCCGCCACGCCCTTCTCGTTGGCGGCGACCTGGGCGATGAGATCATTGACGTTCTGCGTGACGTTGCGCACCGGATAGGTGGCGCCCGTGAGCAGATCTTCCAGCTCCTTGCGCAGGAAGCGCCCGCGATCGATCATCTTGAAATTGTCGATATAGACGCCTTCCTCTTCGATATGCGTCGCGAGCGGCGACATCGAGCCCGGTGCCACGCCGCCCACATCCGCGTGATGCCCGCGGCTCGCCACCCAGAACAGGATCTCCTGGCCCGCATCATCGAAGACCGGCGTGCAGACGGTGATGTCGGGTAGATGCGTGCCGCCGTTATAGGGCGCGTTGAGGGTAAAGACGTCGCCGGGATTGATGTCCGGGTTGAGGCGGATCACGGTCTTCACCGATTCGTCCATCGAACCCAGATGCACGGGCATGTGCGGGGCATTGGCGACGAGCTGGCCGTCCGGGGCGAACACGGCGCAGGAGAAATCGAGCCGCTCCTTGATATTGACCGAATAGGCAGTGTTTTGCAGCGTGACGCCCATCTGTTCGGCGATCGACATGAACAGGTTGTTGAAGATCTCCAGCATCACCGGATCGGCCTCGGTGCCGACCGCATGACGGGTCGGCATCGCCTTCACGCGGGCGAGCACCAGGTGGTCCTTCTCCGTCAGCCGCGCCTCCCAGCCGTCCTCGACGACGATGGTCTGGTTCGGCTCGATCACGATCGCCGGGCCGGG
>NZ_DATGCW010000021.1:0-3510 GCF_035311605.1 Saliniramus sp. | reverse complement strand
CTAGCAATCGTTTTCGGCCTGCATAGCGAATTCTGCTAAAGTATTTTTAGGAGCACTTAAGGTCCGGAATCGATGATTCACCGGCTTTGATGGGTCACGCATGCACGTCATGCACCGGCACGCACATCGACCTCTGAATGTCGGGCATAGGCACAGCGACAAGAACACAAAAACTCGCGCTAAATTTCGATCTCGGCCCATCATATCTGACGGGAACGCCGCGTTCAGGCCGCGACGTCAATTCGTCCGCTGCGATGCCGGAGAGAATATTTACGCCGCCACAGCCGCACTCGCAGCAGCATGAGCTTCCCTGATATTGCTGAAGAACTGCCGCGCGCTCGCTTCCCAGGTATAGCCCTCCGCCGCCGTCCTGCAGGCGTCGCGGGAGATCGAGAGGGCGGCGAGGGCGGCGAGCCGCAGATCCCAGTCGAGCACACCGCAACCCGTATCGCCGACGATGTCGCTCGGGCCTGTGACCGGATAGGCCGCGATCGGCACGCCCGAGGCCAAGGCCTCCAGCATGACGATGCCGAAGGTATCGGTAAGGCTGGGGAAGACGAAGACATCGGCGCTCGCATAGACCTGCGCGAGCGCCTCACCGCTCAGCGCCCCAAGGAAGACCGTATCGGGAAAGCGCGCTTCGAGATCGCGCCGCGCCGGACCGTCTCCGACGACGACCTTGGTGCCGGGAAGATCGAGCGCGAGGAAGGCGGCGATGTTCTTCTCCACCGCAAGCCGGGACACCGTGAGAAAAACCGGTCCCCCGCCGAGCGTCAGACGTGTATCGCATGGGCGGAAGAGATGGGTGTCGACCCCGCGTGACCACGGCATGATGCGCTGAAAACCACGCCCGGCCAGTTCGCGTGCGAGCGAGGATGTCGAAACCATCATGCCGAGCCCGGATCCGTGGAAGCGGCGAATCAGCCGGTAGGTCCATTCCTCCGGGATCGGGGCGCGCGCGGCCACGTATTCAGGAAAGCGAGTGTGGTAGCTCGTGGTAAAGGGTATCCCGCATGCGCGGCAATGGCGCCGCGCGGCGAAGCCGATCGGGCCTTCGGTCGCGATATGAACGTGGCTGGGCGCCATGCGCTCCATCATCCGCCCGACCATACGCGGTAGCGTCAGCGAGAGCCGGATCTCGGGATAGGTCGGCATCGGAAACGAGGCGAAATCCTGCGGCGTGATGAAACAGGTCTCGGCCCCGTTTTCAGCGGCATGAGACGCCATCTTTTCGAGGGAGCGCACGACCCCATTGATCTGGGGATGCCAGGCATCCGTGGCGATGAGCAAGCGCATGTGAATTTTCTCCGCCATGTCGAGCGAATACTTCACCGCGCCGACCCTCCACCACAAATTCATGAAGGGCAGGCTGTATTCACTCACTGATCGCGGTGATACGGGCGTTAAATCACAGTTTGATGACGGAATGGCTGCTCTCTCGACATGCAAAAGCCCCTCCCCCCTTGCGGGAGAGAGGCCTTGCCGGAGGGCGGCGGGACGGTCCCGTCGCGGGCGATCAGAAATCCATGCCGCCGCCGGGCATGGCGGGGGCCGATTCCTTCTTGGGCAGTTCGGCGATCATCGCCTCGGTGGTCACGAGCAGGCCGGAGACGGAGGCCGCATCCTGAAGTGCGGTGCGCACCACCTTCGCCGGATCGATCACGCCAAAGGCGAACATGTGACCGTACTCTCCGGTCTGGGCGTTGTAGCCGTAGGCATAGTCGGCGCTCTCCAGCACCTTGCCGACCACGACGGAGCCGTCGGCGCCGGCATTCTGGACGATCTGGCGGGCCGGGGCCTGGATCGCGCGGCGCACGATCTCGATGCCGGTCTTCTGGTCGTCATTGACCGGAGCCAGACCGTCGAGCGCCTTGATGGCGCGCAGGAGCGCCGTGCCGCCGCCGGGCAGGATGCCCTCTTCGACTGCCGCCTTGGTGGCATGCATGGCATCGTCGACGCGATCCTTGCGCTCCTTCACCTCGACTTCCGTCGCGCCGCCGACGCGTATCACCGCGACGCCGCCCGCGAGCTTGGCCAGGCGCTCCTGAAGCTTCTCGCGATCATAATCGGAGGTGGTTTCCTCGATCTGCGCCTTGATCTGCGAAACGCGGGGCTCGATGTCGTCCTTCGAACCGGCGCCATCGACGATGGTCGTATTTTCCTTCTCGATGACGATCTTCTTCGCCCGGCCCAGCATGTCGAGCGTCACGTTCTCGAGCTTGATGCCGAGATCCTCCGAGACCGCCGTGCCGCCGGTGAGGATGGCGATATCCTGCAGCATGGCCTTGCGGCGATCACCGAAGCCCGGCGCCTTGACGGCGGCGATCTTGAGGCCGCCACGCAGCTTGTTGACCACGAGCGTGGCCAGCGCCTCGCCTTCCACATCCTCGGCGACGATCAGGAGCGGCTTGCCCGATTGCACCACGGATTCGAGCGCGGGCAGGAGTTCCTGCAGATTGCCGAGCTTCTTTTCGTGAATGAGAACGTAGGCGTCTTCCAGCTCGACACGCATCTTCTCGGAATTGGTGACGAAATACGGCGACAGGTAACCGCGATCGAACTGCATGCCCTCGACCACGTCCAGCTCGGTATCGAAGCTCTTTGCCTCCTCGACGGTGATCACGCCCTCATTGCCGACCTTCTCCATGGCCTGTGCGAGATAGCGCCCGATCTCGGCATCGCCATTCGCCGAGATGGTGCCGACCTGGGCGATCTCGTCATTGCTGGTGATCTTCCGCGCGTTCTTCCGCAGATCCGCCACCACGGCCTCGACCGCCATGTCGATGCCGCGCTTGAGATCCATCGGGTTCATGCCGGCGGCGACCGACTTGGCGCCCTCCCTCACGATCGCCTGCGCGAGCACGGTCGCCGTGGTGGTGCCGTCACCAGCCAGATCGTTGGTCTTGGAGGCCACCTCGCGCACCATCTGGGCGCCCATGTTCTCGAACTTGTCGGAAAGCTCGATTTCCTTGGCGACCGTCACACCGTCCTTGGTGATGCGCGGCGCGCCGAAGGACTTCTCGATCACGACGTTGCGGCCCTTGGGGCCCAGCGTGACCTTCACCGCATTGGCGAGAATATCGACACCGCGCAGCATCTTCGCGCGGGCATCAGTGGAGAATTTGACTTCCTTGGCAGACATTTTTCGTCACTCCGAAAACGACATCATCGATGTCGGACAGGCCCCGTCAGGCGACCTTCTGCTGAGCTTCGCCGGCGTCAAGTACGCCGAGAATGTCGGATTCCTTCATGATCAGAAGGTCTTCACCGTCGATACGCACTTCCGTGCCCGACCACTTGCCAAACAGCACGCGGTCGCCGGCCTTCACGTCGAGGGAGACGAGCTCACTCTTCTCGTTACGGGCGCCGGGGCCGACGGCGACGATTTCGCCCTGCTGCGGCTTCTCCTTGGCGGTATCGGGGATGATGATACCGCCAGCGGTCTTCTGATCGGCCTCGATGCGGCGCACCAGAACGCGGTCATGCAAAGGACGGAACGTCATCTTTCAC
>NZ_DATGCW010000020.1:0-17264 GCF_035311605.1 Saliniramus sp. | reverse complement strand
CCATCGAGCAGCAGCTGGTCGACGCGGCGGCTGCCGGGTGGCAGATCGGGCCGGAACAACCGCGCCAGCATGGTGCGTGTCGCGTCTTTCTGCGCCAGCGCGGTCCCGCTGGTCCCTTTCCAGCCCCCCGCCTCGAGGGCGAGGAATGACTGCGTCGCTGCCGCGCAGCCTTGCGGATCGGTACGACTCTCCACCGTCAGGGTCGCGTTGTTCGACAGGGCATTGCGCAGCCGCTTGAGCCCCTTGCGCCGGCTGCGGCCATAGGCACGATGGATAAAGGCTTCATAGGATTGTGCGGGCGTCGCGACGGGACGCGCGAAGGGGTCGAGTGCGCGCCATGTTGCGCCGACCTCGCGCAGAGCGGTGAGCAGCGCATCGCCGATCGGGCCGGAGAGCGGCACGTGGCGCAGAAGCACCGGCTCTGCGCCATTGCCGAGCGCGCGGATCAGGCTTGCGGCCCATCCGGGGGGCGCATCACGGGCGATCAGCGGTGTGCCGCAGGGCAGGTAGGGCGAAGTGTAATTCGCGCCCCCGCGTCGCCATCCGATCCGGGTCCCGCGCCAAATCGAGGGCAGCAGACCAAAGAGCCGGCCTTCACCTCGCCCGTCGGCAAGGTGCAGGCAGATGAGTTGCAGGCGATCTCGCGCTGACGGATCGGCGGCCAGCAAGGCTTCGAGGGCGGCAGGCGTGTAGAACGGATTGGGGTGGAGCGGGTCTGCGGCCAGGGCCTCCCATTCCCGCAAGAGCGCCGGCTCTGCTTCTGCGAAAAGCACCCGTCGGGTCGCGTAATCCACGTCGGCCTGGCGCCGCGCAGTTTCAGGACGCTCATTCCCCTCCAACACGGTCATGCCCGAATCCCCGTCGCCCGAATCACGACTTCATGACAACCTCGCTTATGGCGCTTACGGGATATTTAATCAAATCCCGATAAAATAAAGGAAAATTCTGGCAAATAGGAACAATTCGGCTGATCGGCGCGTTCTCGGAGCGCTTGCGATATCGAAAACCCCGGAGGTCTCGCCGGTCATGCCCGGAGAAGCTTGAGTGCATGTTGCAGCGCAGCGAACCAGCAAACTCCCCCGACCAGCCCTCGGATAATGGCGAGGCTGCGGGGCGTCGGCATGCCTCGACGCTGGTCGAGAAAGCCTTTCCACAATTTCTGGTAATTGCCATCCTGCTGCCACTCCTCTTCTTCGGCTTTGCGGCTTATCGCGACTGGACCGGTGTCCGCGCCGAGGCTGAGACGCAAGTCGCGCATGTTCGCGATGTCCTGGTCGAGCACGCCCAGCGGGTGTTCAAGACGCATGAACTCGCGGCTCTCGCGACGCGCGACCGGATACGGCGCACGCCTGCGGCGCAGCCTGATGACTTACGCGGGTTCCTGCTTTCCCTCGCCGGCGCCTTTCCTGAAATCGCGTCGATATCGGTGATCGATGCGCGGGGACGGCTTCTGGCGTCGAGTGCACGTGAGGCCGATGCGCCTGTCAGCTTTGCCGATGCGGGATGGTTTCGCCGCCTGCGCGAGGGAGAAGTGTCGCGCGTCGTGGAGGTCGACCCGGCACAGACCGCCATTGCACAAGGTCTTTTCACGTTGAGTTTCCGCCATGATGATCCCGAAGGCGGGTTTGACGGCGCAGTGAGGCTGGCAATTTCACCCGGGTATTTCAATATCTTCCATTCTGGCATCGCACCGGAGCGGGGGGTGATCACGCTGTTTCACGACAACGGCGAGATGCTCAGCCGCTATCCACCGGATTTGGCTATGGCCAGTGATCTGGCGCAGGATGACACGTTCCGTAAGGCTGTCGCCGAAGCGCCGTCGGGCTTGATCACGTATCGCAGCCCAGGTGACGGCGAGCAGCGCCTTTATGGCTACGCGCAGGTCGGCGCGTATCCGGTCTACCTCGCTTACGGTCTCGGTCGCTCCGATATGCTCGGCATCTGGCTGGGCCGGCTCGGCGCCTATGCCGGATTCTTCATTCCTGCAGGTGCTGCGCTGCTGGTCCTGGCCCTGTTCGCCTGGCGCAATCATCGCGAGCTGGAAGACACGGTTGAACTGCGCACGCAGGCGCTCTCTTCCGCGATCGCCGAGAAGAACCAGCTTCTCAAGGAAGTGCATCACCGCGTGAAGAACAACATGCAGATCATCTCATCGCTGATCCGCATGCAGGAGCGTGTGCATACTTCACCGGACGAGACCATCAGGCGGGTTCAGGCCATGGCTCTGGTCCATGATCTGATCTACAGCCACGGCGATTTCGCCAGCGTCAATCTGGCCGCCTATGCCCATCGCCTGGTCGAGGGCATGCGGCGCGGACGCGACGATCCGCCGGAATTCGATCTCCAGCTCGAACCGGTGACCATCGCGCTCGATCGCGCCATGCCCTTTGCACTGATCCTGAGCGAGGTCGTCAGCAATGCGGCGAGCCACACCTTTTCGGAGGATGCGAGCCCGATCACGATCGCGCTGCGACGTGAGGATGATGAAATCGAACTCTGTGTGGACGATGAGGGGGAGGGACCGAATCCGGAGATCGACGGGCGCGGTTTCGGCCTTCGTCTGATCAAGTCGCTCGCTGTTCAACTCGGGGCGCGCATGACCTATGAGCGCCACCATGGTGCCGTCTTCCGTTTGCGCTTTCCGGTGGACCCCGTCTGAGATTGTTCACCAGGTTCGTCTTGCGCCGTTATCGATATGGATCACGCCGTTGCGGTACATCTTCAGCCCCCCGACATCGGGGTGTTCGCGCAGCCAAGCCATGACTTCGCGCCCACGCGCATCGACGCGAAAATCGATGGCGCGACAATCGAGATGCAGTGATTGCGGCGCGCCGCCGGCGCGGCGATTGCGCTTTGGGCTGCGATGGGTGGATTGTACCGAGATGGCGCCGAATTCCTCGGCGACCTTTGCGAGAACGCCCTTCAGATCGTGGGGAAGGCACTCGGTCGGCGTGCTTGCGCGGACCACGATCGCACCGGCATTCACATGCTTTCGGAAACCCGAGAGGTTGCGACCGCCACCGAACAGGGCTGCGAGCCCGCCCCCGGTGGATGCGACCTGCATGTTGCCCTCAGCCGGCACGGCATCACCGCCTCCGGCAAGGGACGAATGTGCAGCGAATGCGAGCATGGTTGCCGCAATGAGTATCGGCAGCACTGTTCCTGCCATGCGCATGGCATATTCACTTCCTGCCTCCCGAACCAGAACGACGTTCCCGCTATGGAGCCGTTTTACGACCCTCATGCCGCTTGTGAGTTGGCACGCGTGATCGCCATCGACCGTGTCTGGTGCTGCGCGCGGTCCTTTCAAGTGTCGGAATGTGTCGCTTGCCCGAACGAAAAGCGGCAATTTCTGGGAATCTGTGCGTGTTGCGCCCGCCCGTAGGGCCCGATCAGGCCGGTTCTCCAGGCGTCTCGATACGAATGCGCCCCGCGCCGGGCTCCTGTTCGAGCCGTTGCGCAAGATCCGGCATCAGCCGCTTCATCTCACCGTGGAGCGTATAAGGCGGGTTCACGATGACGAGACCACAGCCGATCAGGCGCGGTTCCGGGTGCTCTGTCAGAACCCGCATTTCGAGGCGCAGAGTGGGGCGGGGGAGACTTGCGAGCGGGGCCAGCGCTTCATCGACCTCGCGCTGTCGCTTGATCGGATACCAGCCGACGTAGATGCCGCCGGGCCATTTCGTCGTCGCCGCAGCGATCTCATGCGTGAGCCGGCCCAGTTCGCCGGTTTTCTCATAGGGCGGGTCGATCAAGACGAGGCCCCGCTTCTCCTTGGGCGGTATCATCGCGCCGAGGGCCTGCCAGCCATCGAGATTGAGTGCCTTGAGATTGCTTACCTGATGATAGCGCGCGGCCAGCACCGCGTGATCGGCAGGGTGGAGCTCGACCAGAATGCCGCGATCCGACGGGCGCAGCATTTCGCGGATGATCGCCGGCGAGCCAGGATAGATGCCCTCGCCGTAACGGGCCCGAATGCCGGCGAGCACATTGCGGTAAGGCGCCAGCAGCGCCTCGCATTCAGGCGCGAGCGGCGCGTCGTCGAGGCGTCCGATCCCGTCGACCCACTCACCGGTGCGCGATGCCTCGTCGGCCTCGAGATTGTAGAGGCCTATCCCGGCATGGGTATCGATGGCGCGAAACGGTTTATCCTTGAGCGCGAGATAGGCGAGGATGCGTGTCAGCACGACATGCTTGAGCACATCGGCGAAATTTCCCGCGTGAAAGGCGTGGCGGTAGTTCATGCGCGGCGATCAGGGCCGGAAGGCGCGGCAATCCGGTCCCGCATGCTGATGGCGCACCAGATCGGCCACGCACCATTCGACGCCCCAGTTGCCGAAAATACCGCGCCCCTCCACGATGATGTAATCGACACGGCTGTGATGCGTGCCGGCTTCGCTCGTCAGCATCGCCCGCGCAGAGCAGAAGCGACGCGGGATGTAGCTATCGCCCCAGGGACGCAGCGCGATCTGTCGCGCCTGTGTGAGTTCGGTGAGGCGGATCCCGGAATCCCAGAAGCGCGATTCGCGCGAGTCAAAGCGCGCGGCGATCCTTGACAGAACGAGGTGGTCGTCACAGGCGGGGAGTTCTCCGGTCCAGCGCACGGCGCGCTCCTCGGCACGCGGTTGTGCCCAGCGATCGGCCTGCGCAGCGGATGGAAGGAGGAGTGCCGTCGCCAATGCCAGCGCTGCCGCCAGCACCGCTGAAGCGGTCTGCCGGAGATTCGGAGCCGAATTCGACGTCGTGATCATTGCCGCACCACCTCTCACCTGCCCGGACACATGACCCGTGGTCTCGGATGGCGGCACATTCCGTCAGACGGGCCTTGCGGTCAAGCGCAGGTGGCGGGTGGGCTCAATAGATCGGCCCGAAGCGTGACCCGGTTTGCGGCTCGAGCACCGGCGCGATCGGAAACGGATCGGCTTGCGGAGCCGGTCGGCTCCATTCCTGCGGCGCGCGCGGTAACGTATCCGGCCTCTCCTGCCTCACGCTATGCACCGGCTCGGCACCCGTCGTATCGCCCCCCTTGCGCGGCCAGACGCTCATGATCGGCGCGGCATCCGGGTCGATCCGGGGTGTGAAATCGATTTCCGGTCGGCAGACATGAATGTCGCCATTGCGGCCATGGCGGGCGAGATCGAGATGGAAATGGTCGTAATGGAAGGCGTCGGATCCCGGCCCGAGCACCGTCGTGAAGTAACGGCAGGCGCCGACGAAGACCTCGCGCAGGAAGGCCCGCTCGGCCTGATCGCCGCGCCAGCCGTCGCTGATCGTGATGCTGCGGCCATCGGTGAGGCTGAACGACATCACGTCGACGGCGTTGCCGAAAGCATGCTCGGACATCCGCGCGCCCGGGCGGCTGTTGCGGGTGCGGCAGGAATAATCGCCCGAGCGCATGCCGGTGACGCGCGATCCGAAATAGAGCATCGCCGCAGGCTGCACGATGTCCCGCAGCCAGCGATCCGTCTCGGCGATCACCGGGCAGCCGAGCGTGGCGGGGTTGCTGAGCGCAACCCGTCCTTCGTCGAGGGCTGTGACGCGGAACGGGCGGGTGATGCCACAGGATCCGGGCCCGCTGATGGGCGAGAGCCGCGACGCGTAGGAAGAGCGGCTGACATCGCCGCGTGCGAGGCAGGCCCGTTCGGCCTCGCTTCGCCACGCTTCACGCGGCTCCCCGGGCAACAGCGAGCAGCCCGTCAGTATGACACTGACGCCGACGAGAACTCCGAAGGCTACAGATACGCGACGCATGCGTATACAATGCGCCATCATCGGTAAAGGATTTGTCAATCCGTTGCCGATGGCGGTGCGCCTCTGTCGGCGGATTACTCGGGCGGTTGGCCGGCGGCTGCCAGTAGCGCCATGGCACCATCAACGAGAATCTGTTCTGCGCTCATCGCAGAGTATTCCAGGTGGCCGATCGCATCCAGTGTCGCAACGCCATGTGACAGGCTCCAAATCCGGAAAGCCAGCGGACCGGCAGCTTGTTCAGGGAGCCTGCGCTCGGCAAGGATCGATGTGATCGTCGATATCAGGAGCTTGAAGGCCGCATCATGCTCTTCGTCCGGCAACGCCTCATCGCCCTTGGGGAAGGCGAACATGGCGGCATAATAGCCGGGCTCCGTGCGGGCGAAGCCGAGATAGGCGCGCGCCATGGCTGCAAGCGCCTCGCGCGGATCGCAATGCTCGCTCGTGGCGGTGAAGATGCGCTTTCCGAACAGGATGAAACCCTCATTCGCGACAGCCCGCATCAGGGCGTCACGATCGGTGAAATGGCGATAGGGTGCGGCTGCGCTGACGCCGGCCTTGCGTGCGGCGTCGGCGAGGGTAAAGCCCTGCGGCCCGCGCGCCGCGAGCAAATCACGCGTCGCGTTGACCAGTGCAGCGCGCAGATTACCATGATGGTATCCACGTTTGCCGATGGGCTGTTCTCGGGCCGTTGCAATATGTGGCGCGCGTTTGTCCATTGTCCCTGCGTCAGTTTCCTGTTTCTCATTATGACAAAAACGTGGCACTTTAGGCTAGGGTCAATTTACGCTACCGATCACAACAAGGTGCCATGCTCTCTCTTCTCGATCTTTTGCGCCGCATCGATGCGGGCCATATCAGCGCGCAATCGGCGCTCTCCCATTGCCTCGATCTGATCGAGGCGCGTGAATACGCGGTACGCGCCTTCACCCATATGGACACCCATGCGGCTGCGGCGGCGCAGGGGTCGCTTCGCGGGATCGCTGTCGGCATCAAGGACATCATCGACGTGGCCGGCATGCCCACGGGGATGGGATCGCCGATCTATCGCGACAATGTGGCGCGCGCCGACGCGTCGATAACCGCGATGTTGCGCCGGGCCGGCGGGACGCCTCTGGCAAAGACGACGACGACGGCCTTCGCCTTTCTGGACCCGACCGAGACACTCAATCCGCATAACCCTGCCCACACACCCGGTGGCTCTTCAGCCGGTTCGGCTGCGGCGGTCGGAGCCGGTATGCTGCCGCTCGCAATCGGGACGCAGACGGGTGGGTCGGTGATCCGCCCGGCGTCCTATTGCGGCACGGCTGCGATCAAGCCGTCCTTCCGGCTGCTGCCGACGGTCGGGGTCAAGTGTTATTCCTGGGCGCTCGACACGCTCGGTCTGTTCGCGGCCAGCGTGCCGGATCTCGCCTATGCGCTTGCCGCTCTGGGCGAGCGCCCGGATCTGCGCCTGCCGGATGACCGGGCGCCGGATTCGCCTGCCGGTCTGCGTATCGGTCTGCTCACACAGGATTTCGCGGGGCCGCCCGAGGATGACTCGGCGGCGGCACTTGATGCCGCGGTCAAGGCGATCGAGGCGGACGGGGCGCAGGTGACGCCGGTTTCCGCCCCAGAGGCGCTGGCCGCCGCCTATCATGTGCACGGCATCATCCAGGATTACGAATCAGCCCGCGCGCTGGCCTGGGAATATGACGCACATCGCGATCAGTTGCCGCCGATCCTGGGCGAGGCCCTCGATGCGGCGCAGCATGTGCCCGCCGGGGCCTATGACGAAGCCCGGCGTACAGCACATCAGGCACGGCGCGAGGCCAAGAGTTTCATGCGTGAATACGATGCGCTGCTGACCTTCGCGAGCCCTGGTTCCGCGCCGGAAGGTCTCGCCTCGACGGGTGAATCACGCTTCAACCGGCTGTGGACCCTGATGGGCGTTCCGGCGGTCAGCGTACCCGGTTTTCACAATGCGGCAGGGCTTCCCGTGGGGGTGCAGATCGTTACGGCATTCGGTCGTGACGACAAGGCGTTGCAGGTCGCGGCATGCGTCGAGAAGGCACTGCAGAAAAGGCTGTGAACAACCTGGCTTCATGATGGTACAAACCTGTTTCAATACAATGCGTTAACCGATTATTAAGGATGATCGTCGCGGGTGCCTGAGCAGGGGTTGTGTCGAATGCATCTTGCAGCGGATGCTGAGCATGCTAATCTGTTTCGACGGTCCCCCGTCAGGGAGGTTACAAATGGGCCTGATCTCGAAACTCAACCTTGTTCCAAAGTTGAATGTTGCTGCGGTTTGCGCGGCGCTGGTTTTTGTCGGTGCCGTCGTCGCGGGCGTGTTTTGAGGAGATGATGCGCCGGGGGAACGGTTTCGCTCATTCCCGGCGGTCGATGTAACATACCATCGCAAAAGCACGAGCTTCCACTGATCGAAGCCTGTCGACATCGGGCCCGCCGTCGTGAAACGACGGCGGGTTTCTCATGCGAGACGCTGCGCCGGGGGCTTCGAAAATCCGCCGGAAGCGCTTGCTGAAATCCCCCGATCGGGGCACTTGCCAGAAAACGTACGAGCGCCGAACCTGACCCGATGGATGAGCCCCTGACCTTCGAAACCACCTTCGATTCCCCTGCCGGCCTGTGCGAGCGGTTATCGCCACGCCTGCGCCGCATCGTTGCTGGCAATGGCGGGCCGATGACCTTCACCGGCACCTGCACCTATCTCGTCGGAACGTCCGACATTGCCGTGATCGACCCTGGCCCCGAGGATCCGGCCCATATGGAGGCGATTCTCGCCGCGATTGGTGAGGCGCGCATCAGCGCCATTCTCGTCACCCACACCCATCGCGATCATTCACCGGGCGCGCGACCGCTTGCGCGGGCGACCGGTGCGCCGATCATCGGCTGCGGCCCGCATCGCCCGGCGCGACCACTGGAGACCGGCGAGGCCAACCGGATGGAAGGGGCCGGTGACCGCGAGCATCGTCCCGAACGCGAGCTGGCGGACGGTGACATCGTCTCCGGGGAGGGCTGGACGCTGGAGGCGGTGGCGACGCCCGGCCATACCGCCAACCATCTTGCTTTCGCCCTGCGTGAGGAGAAGGCGCTGTTCTCCGGCGATCACGTCATGGCCTGGTCGACGTCCTTCGTTGGTCCGCCGGATGGCGATATGGCCGCCTATATGCGCTCGCTCGACAAGCTGCGGGCGCGCGACGATGCAATCTACTGGCCCGGTCATGGTGGCCCGGTCCGTGAACCGGCGCGGTTCGTTCGTGCGCTGATTGCGCATCGCCGCCAGCGCGAGGCGATGATCCTGGCGCGGATCGCCGCAGGTGATCAGATGATCGCGCAGATCGTCGCAAATGTGTATCCCGGCCTCGCGCCGGCGCTGATCGGCGCGGCCTCGCTCAACGTGCTCGCGCATATCGAGGATCTGGTCGCGCGCGGGCAGGTACGGGCGGAGGGCACGGTCGGGCTGGAAGGCAGCTACCACCCCGTATGACGGTGATCAGCGTGGGTTGTCCAGAAAGGCGATCTCGGCGAGATAGGCACGCAGCAATGCGCTGTTGGCGCCGATATCGTAATTGCCCTGCGGCGCGGTCGCACGCGCATCGATGCGCACCCGGTCACCTACCGGGGTGATGCGCACGGAAAGCCGCAGCGGCAGGCGCAGGATCGGGGTTTCGCCAATTGCTTCCAGGGTGACGGACCGCATCTCTGCCTCCACGCCCGACATCACGCCCCCCGTCTCCGGGGTGTTCGGAAAATCGGGGCGCAGCGGGGGCAGGGGTGGCGGGTCATCGGGTAGCCGCGAAAGTGCGGCCTCTGCCGCCTCACGGGCCTGCGCATCTGCGGGCCCACCTTCGTCTTCGAGGCGCAGATCCAGCGCGCTTGCCGCCCGCCGTGCCAGTTCTTCCGTTTCCCGCAGTGGGGCGTCGAGATAGAGCGGGCGCACCATGGCCCGGGCGCGCCATGTCCGGGTCATCGGCGCTTCGGGAACGAGGCGGTCGAGCAGTCCGGGCCGCTGCGGCAACGCCTCATCCGGCGCGGCGAAGGCCGGCGGATTCTGGAGATCGGTGCTGATGTCGCGCGATTGCGGAGCATGCAGACGCAATCCTGCTATATAGAGCGGCAGTGCAAGAATCAGGAGCGCGAGCACGAAACCCGTCACTGCGGATGCAGCTCCCCGCCGCCCAAGATACCAGATCCGCGAGAAAGCGGCGAGTGCGAGACCGAGGGCGATCGCCGCGATGACGAGCCCGGCGAGGATCGCCGCCATACCGGCATCGAGATCGACCTGGCGCGCGCGGGTGAGATAGAGCGCGAGCCCGGTCGAGGTCAGCGACAGAAGCGCCATCCGGCGGGACCAGACGGCGAAGCGCGAAACCGGCTCGATGATGGTGATGCGACGCATGCTTCTTTTTTGCAGAAGCCGCGCGGTTTGCAAATGCCGATCATGGCACATGCGCCACGAACGGTGCGAGGCGGTTCATCATGCGCGTTCGCGCCGGTTCGGATCGAGAAAGGCCACATGGTCAGCCCGGTGAGCACGGCGTAAGGTCCGCCCGGAAATGCGTGGCACCTGAGAATAGCGGGGAAAAAGATGATGCTGAAGCTGACGGACAGGATCGCGCTGGTCACGGGGGCAGGGTCGAGCGGGCCGGGATTCGGTAACGGCAAGGCGATTGCCACCATCTTCGCCCGTCAGGGTGCGCGCATTATCGGGATCGACCGGGATCCGGCGGCGCTGGAGGAGACCGGGCGGCTGATCAAGCAGGAGGGCGGAAGCTTCACCGGCCATGCCTGCGACGTCACCGACGAGGCCTCCGTGTCGGCTCTGTTCGATCTGATCGCGCGGGATTTCGGGCGGCTGGACATCCTCGTCAACAATGTCGGCCGCTCAGAGCCGGGCGGGCCGGTGGAACTGACGCACGAAGTCTGGGACGCGCAGATGGACGTCAACCTCACCAGCGCCTTCCTGACCTGCAAGCACGCTTTGCCGATAATGGAAGGGCAGGGTGGCGGCGTCGTCGTCAACGTCTCCTCGATCGCGGGGCTGCGTTATATCGGCAAGCCGCAGGTGGCCTATGCCGCAGCCAAGGCGGCGCTGATCCAGATGACCAAGACCACGGCCGTGATCTATGCCGATCGCGGCATCCGCCTCAATTGCGTGGTGCCCGGTCTGATGGACACGCCCCTCGTGCGCCGGCTCGCTGAGAAATATGCGGGCGGTGACTACGAAGGATTTGCCGCGACACGTGCGAAACAGGTGCCGATGGGGCGAATGGGCGATTCCTTCGACGTGGCCCATGCCGCATTGTTTCTGGCATCCGAGGAGGCGCGCTACATCACCGGCACCGAGATCGTCGTCGATGGCGGCATAACGGCGGCCACGCGCTGATCAGGCAGGGATGCGCAGGCTGGCGCGCAGGCCGCCCAGCGGACTGTCATCAAGGCTGATATCGCCGCCATGCGAGCGTGCGATGTCACGGGCGATCGACAGGCCGAGCCCTGAACCGCTTTCATCCTGATTGCGCGCTTCGTCGAGCCGCACGAAGGGCTTGAACACCTGATCGCGCACTTCCTCGGGGATTCCCGGCCCGTCATCATCGACATGCAGCACGAGCCAGCGGGTTTCGTGATTGGCGTTGATCGCGATGGTGTCGCCATGGCGTGCCGCGTTGGAGACGAGGTTGAAGACGAGGCGGCGGAACGCATCCGGGCGCACGACCACCTGCGGGTCGCCATCGACGCGCAGCCGGGTGGGATGCCCCTGGCGCTCGGCATCGGCGCTGATTTCGCCGAGCAGCTCGCGCAGATCCGTGGGCGCCGCCTGTTCGCCGGAATCGCCGCGGGCGAACGCGAGATAACCCTCCAGCATGCGGCTCATCTCGTCGACGTCACGCTCGAGATCGCGCACGTCGTCGCTCGGTTCCAGCAGGGCCAGCGAGAGCTTGAAGCGGGTGAGGATCGTGCGCAGATCGTGGCTGACACCGTTGAGCATCGCGGTACGCTGATCGATGGCGCGCTCGATGCGCCGCTTCATCTCGATGAAGGCATGGCCGGCCTGGCGGACCTCGCGCGCGCCGCGCGGGCGGAATTCGATTTCGCGCCCCTTGCCGAAGCTCTCCGCCGCCTCGGCCAGGCGCAGGATCGGGCGGATCTGATTGCGCAGGAAGATGATCGCGATGCCCATCAGCACGAGGGAGGTGCCGCCCATCCAGAGCAGGAAAATGTGGGAATTCGAGGCATACGCCTGCGAGCGCTCGGTAATCACCCGCATGATTCCGTCATCGAGCCGGATCCGGATCTCGATCAGATCGGAGCGCCCCACCGTGTCGATCCAGAACGGACGTTCCACCTGGCGTGCGATTTCGCTGGAGAGCGCCTGATCGAGGATGGAGAAGAACGGCTTCGGTCCCGGCGGCGGGAGCTCGGTGTCGCGCAGGATCTCGACATCGAGCCCGAGGCGCTGATCGGCGATGCGGATGAGTTCGCTGGCTTCACCGTCCTGGGGGAAGGTCTCGTAAATGTCGATCAGCGCTGCAATATCGGCGGTCACGGCGGAAGAGAGCCGCATCGTCACGGTCTGCCAGTGCCGCTCCATGAAGGTGTAGGCGATGAAGGATTGCAGCAGTACGATCGGCGCGATGATGATGATCAACGCGCGCGCGAACAGCCCCTTGGGCATGGCGGCGCCGACCCGGCGCGCGACGGCGCCGTAGATCCGCCCGAGCAGGGCGACGAAGCGGCGCGCCGCACCGAAGCGGCCGGCGGGGAGGCGCAGGCGCGGGAGGCGATTGGTCCGGGTGCGAATGAGGCGCATCACTCCACGATAAGCCGATATCCGATCCCGCGCACCGTCTGGAGAAACACGGGATTGGCCGGGTCGCTCTCGATCTTGCGGCGCAGGCGGTTGATCTGCACGTCAACGGTGCGCTCATTGGCGGCTCCGCCCGCATCGGCAAGCTCTTCGCGATGCACATGCCCGCCCAGCCGGCGCCCGAGCAGGTTCAGCATCTCGCGTTCGCGTTCGGTGAGGCGGATGAGTTCCTCGCCCCGGCGCAGTTCACCGCGATCGAAGCGATAGACGAAGGCGCCGAAGCGGATCGCCTCCGGCAGCATTGCGCTTTCGCCTTCACCCGACCCGGCGCGGCGCATGATGTTGCCGAGGCGCAGCACCAGCTCGCGCGGCTCGAAGGGCTTGGGCAGATAATCGTCGGCACCGATCTCCAACCCGGTGACGCGGTCCTGCGAATCCACGCGGGCGGTCAGCATCAGGATCGGCACCTGCGAGCGCGTGCGCATCCAGCGTGCGAAATCGAAGCCGTTTTCACCCGGCATCATCACGTCGAGGACGAGGGCATCGAAGACGAGATGCTCGCACATGCCGCGCGCTTCTGCCGCGCTTGCGGCCGCCGTAACGCGAAAACCATTCTCCGTGAGGAACTTGCTCAGAAGGTCGCGCAGGCGGCGGTCATCATCGACGACCAGGATATGCGGCGCGTCATCTGGCAGTTCGTTGCGGCTCGCGGGCATCAGCGCTCCTCGCCCGGTCCGTGCCGTTGCGCGGGTGTGGCCGCGAGCTGTGCGACGCGCGCGCGCTCCTGCGGATCGACCATCGCGGTCAGGTAATCCTTGACGAAACGATGCATTGCCGCGCGCTCCTCCGTCGGCACCGTTTCCAGCGCCCGCATGATCCGTCCGGTCTGCAGATCGGCCAGCCGCAAAGCCAGCTCCTCGCCTGCCTGCGTGGCGAAGAGGAGGCGCTGGCGGCGATCCGTCGTGCCCATCCGGCTGACGATGAAATCCTTTTCGACCAGCTCCTTGAGCACACGGTTGAGACTCTGCTTGGTGATCTTGAGGATGTCCAGCAATTCGGCGATCGTCAGCCCGGGTTGGCGCGAGACGAAATGCAGCACCCGGTGATGCGCGCGTCCGAAGCCGTATTCCGCCAGAATGCGGTCGGGACCGGAGACGAAATCCCGATAGGCGAAAAAGAACAGTTCGATCAGATCATAGGCGGGTACGTCTCGCCCCGGCGCTTCCCCGGCGGGCGGCTCGTCGCTCACGGCTGCGAGAACGGCAGGTTGGGAAGAGCGTATCGACACGAAAAATCTCTCATCCGGTTATGTCAGCCTTATTGACATATCCCAAGAGGATTGTTACCCGTCAAGCGCAATCGGCGAAATGATCGAACGTAAATGAGCCGATTGTCGCAATCGCGTGTCACGAAGGGCCTTGGGAGAACGGTTCTCGCGTGTATACGCAGGTAGTCATTCCAGGGAGTGTGTTTCGATGTCGCCTATCTCCTTCGATCAGCAGGACGGCTGGATCTGGCTGGACGGCGCGCTGACGCCGTGGGCCGAGGCCAAGCTGCATGTATTGTCGCACGGCCTGCACTACGGCTCGTCCGTATTCGAGGGAGAGCGTGCCTATGGTGGCGAGATATTCAAGTCGCTGGAGCATTCCGAGCGGTTGCTGCGTTCGGCCGAGGTGCTGGACTTCGAAATCCCCTATACCGCCGCCGAGATCGACGCCGCCAAGCGCCTCGTCATCGCGCAGAACGGGCTCGTCGATGCCTATGTGCGCCCCGTCGCGTGGCGCGGATCCGAGATGATGGGCGTCTCGGCGCAGAAGAATACCATTCATCTGGCAATCGCGGCATGGGAATGGCCCAGCTATTTCGATCCCGCCGAGCGCCTCAAGGGCATCCGGCTCGATGTTGCGGATTACCGCCGCCCGGATCCGATGACGGCGCCGTGCCATTCCAAGGCGGCGGGTCTCTACATGATCTGCACGATCTCCAAGCATGCCGCCGAGCGCAAGGGCTACGCCGATGCGCTGATGCTCGACTGGCAGGGCCGCGTGGCCGAATGCACCGGCGCGAACGTGTTCTTTACCCGTGACGGGGCGATTCATACGCCGGTCGCGGACTGCTTCCTCGATGGCATTACCCGCCGTACCGTGATCGATCTCGCCAAGCGACGCGGCTTTGAAGTGATCGAACGCCGGATCATGCCGAACGAACTCGGCAGTTTCAGCGAGTGCTTCATCACCGGCACGGCGGCCGAGGTCACCCCGGTTTCCGAGATCGGCCCGCACCGCTATCAGCCGGGCGACGTCACCCGCACGCTGATGGAGGATTACATGGCCGAGGTGCAGCCGAAGGCCGTGGCCGCATAAGCTGCGCTTTCGTCAAGAATGGTAGAAGGCCGGGTATTTGCCCGGCTTTCTTCCTTTGTGTCCGGCTTCCGGATTCAATCATGCACCCGGATGATCGCCTCGATCTCCACCGTGATGCCCCCGGGCAGCGAGCCCATGCCGACGGCGGAGCGCGCATGCCGACCGCGCTCGCCCAGCGCCTCGACGAGCAGGTCCGAGCAGCCGTTGATCACCTTGGGCTGCTCACCGAATTCCGGCGTCGCGTTGACCATGCCCAGCAGTTTGACGAATTCCACCTTGTCGAGATCGCCGGCGGCCTGTTTCGCCACGGCCAGCAATTGCAGGGCGATGATCTTCGCATGGGTATAGGCGGTTTCGGTATCGACATCCGCCCCGACCTTGCCGGTATGCGAGCCGCCCTCGGGTTTGCGCGGGCCCTGGCCGGAGAGGTAGACGAGGTCGCCGACGCGTTTCCACGGGACGTAATTGCCCATCGGCGTCGGCAATTGGGGCAGGGCGAGGCCCAATTCCGAGAGTTTCGCTTCGACGGCGCTCATGGCATTTCTCCTTCTTGATGGCATTCTCTCACTGTTATCGTTTCAGCTTGGCGCTGCGCCGGCAAGCATCCCGGTCGTGAGAAATCCGGCAACGCATTCGGTGATGCGAGCTCTTGCATCGACCCCGCTCTCCGACGCACAATCACGCCATGAATGAGCATCCCACCAGTGAACCGAATCCGGGCGACGGCAGCGGCAAGCTCGCGGAAAATATCGCGTATTTCGCCCGCGCCCTGCGCGCCGCCGGTCTCCCCGTCGGCCCCGCTGCGGTGATGGATGCGATTGATGCGGTGGGGGCGGCGCGGATCGGCGAGCGCGAGGATTTCTACTGGACGCTGCACGCCGTCTTCGTGAAGAAGCACGAGCACACGATCGTCTTCGACCAGGCGTTTCGCCTGTTCTGGCGCCGGCGCGCGCTGATCGAGAAGCTGATCGCCCAGATGTCGCCCATGGCGCCGGGCAAGGGCAAGGACGAGGACAAGCCGCGCGCCGCCGCCTCGCGGGTGGCCGAGGCCCTCAAGCCGCCGGGCAAGGACCCCGAGATCGAGGAGCAGGAGCAGATATTCTCCGCGCGGCTGACGGTTTCTGATCGCGAAGTGCTGCGCAGCAAGGATTTCGCCCAGATGAGTGCCGCCGAGATCGCGCGCACCAAACGCCTGATCAGCCAACTGCGTCTGCCGGCGGAGGAGCTTGTCACCCGCCGTTTCCGGCCCGATCCGCGCGGTGCGCGCATCGATATGCGCCGCACGCTGCAGCGTTCGCTGCGCTCGGGTGGTCACGCCATCGATCTCGCCTTTGCCAGCCGCGCCATCCGCCAGCCGCCGGTGGTGGCGCTCGTCGACATATCGGGTTCGATGTCGGAATATTCCCGGCTCTTCCTGCATTTCCTGCATGCCGTGGCCGAGACGCGGCGCAAGGTGCATTCCTTCGTCTTCGCCACGCGGCTCACCAATATCAGCCGCGAGCTCACCAGCCGCGATCCGGACGAGGCGCTGGCGCGGGCCGGGCAGCGGGTTCAGGATTGGGAGGGCGGCACGCGCATTGCCACCGCCTTACGGGATTTCAACCGGCTCTGGTCGCGCCGGGTGCTGGGGCAGGGGGCCGTCGTCCTGCTCTTCACCGACGGTCTGGAGCGCGACGTCTCGCCCGATCTCGCCTTCGAGATGGACCGGCTGAAGCGTTCCTGCCGCCGCCTCGTCTGGCTCAACCCGCTTTTGCGATACGAGGCCTTCCAGGCCCGCGCTTCCGGCATCCGCGCCATGCTGCCGCATGTCCACGAGTTCCGCCCGATCCATAATCTGCGCTCCATGGAAGCTTTGTGCGACGCGCTCGCCGCCGCCCGCACGCGCGAGGCCGATCCGGCCCGCTGGCTGCGTGCAATGGCTGCATAAGGGGATAATCATGATTGCCAATGAGGACGATATCCTGCGTGAAGCCGAGGTCTGGGCCCACGACGGGCGCGGCGTCGCGCTCGCCACCGTGGTCGAGACCTGGGGCTCGGCGCCGCGCCCGGTCGGCTCGCATCTCGTGATCGACGCCGAGGGCAGCTTCCTCGGCTCTGTCTCCGGCGGCTGCGTCGAGGGTGCGGTCATCGCCGACGCGCTCGACGTGATCGAGAGTGGCAAGCCGAAAATGCTGGAATTCGGCGTCGCCGACGAAACCGCCTGGCAAGTGGGCCTCTCCTGCGGCGGCCGCATCCGCGTCTATGTGGAGCGGATTGATGGGTGATCGGATGGTCGCTGCGATTGCTTCCAGCGCATCTGCCCTCTCCCTCCGAGGAGAGGGGCCGGGGGTGAGGGGCGT
>NZ_DATGCW010000019.1:0-5908 GCF_035311605.1 Saliniramus sp. | reverse complement strand
GGCGGCGCAGGCCGAGCTGATCGGCGAGGACCGTTACCGCCTGACGCATTTCCTGCGGGGTCTTGCTGGCAGCGAAGCGGTGGCGGCGCGCGATCTGGCGCCCGGCGCCACGCTGGTACGGCTCGACGAGACCGTGGTGCCGCTCGCCTCGGGGCTCTCGGAGCTCGGTCGGGAATGGCAATACCGCATCGCACCGATCGGGCGCGATCACGCCGATGATTCGGCCCTCGCCTTCGAGGCCCAGGCGCCACGCCTCGCCCTGAAGCCGCTCGCACCAGTGCATTTGCGTCTGCGGCGCGTCACGGGCGGCATCGAGATACGCTGGATCCGGCGCGGGCGCATCGAGGCGGATGCCTGGGAGCCGGTGGAGATCCCGCTCGGCGAGGATGGCGAGCATTATGCCGTCGAAATCATGGACGGCGCCACGCTCAAGCGGCGCATCGTCGTTGATCAACCGCTCTGCCTCTATCCGGATGCCGACGAGATCGCCGATTTCGGCGCGCCGCGCGACAGCCTCGATCTGCGGGTGATGCAAATCAGCGCAAGCGTCGGCGATGGTTTCGCCTTCATGGGCACGCTTTCCGTCATGCCGGGCTGAAGCCCGCCTCCTTCCTTCCCTCAAGCCAACCGAGGAATCCGCCATGAGCCTCACCCCTCATCTGGCGCTGCCGCTGCTCGCGGCGGCACAGGCGCAAAAGCATGTCACGCATAACGAGGCGCTCGCGCTGATCGATGCGCTCGTGCAGATTTCCGTCGATGCGCGTCTGGTCACCACGCCACCCGCCGAGCCCGAGGACGGGATGCGGGTGATCGTCGGGGCAGGGGCGAGTGGGGTCTTCGCCGGGCAGGAGGGGGCGATCGCCTGGTTCGATGCCGGGGCGTGGCGCTTTATCACGCCGGGGCCCGGCTTCCTCGCCTATGATGCCGGCGACGCGGCGCTGCTCCTGCATGACGGAGCCGCCTGGCGCGACCTCGAGGAGCTGATCGCCTTTCCTGAAATCTACGACCAGCTCGGCATCGCCACGGCACCGGATGCGCAAAACCCCTTCGCGGCGAAGCTCAACGCAGCCTTGTTCGCCGCGCGCGAGACGGGGGAGGGCGGTAGTGGCGATCTGCGGCTCGTCCTGAACAAGGCGGAAGCGGGCAATACCGGGGCATTCCTGTTCCAGCGTGACTGGTCGGCGCGGGCGGAATTCGGCCTTCTGGGCGATGATGATTTCAGCCTCAAGGTCAGCCCGGACGGATCAGCCTGGCAGGATGCGTTCAGCGTCGATCGTGCCACCGGCGCCGTCAGCTTCCCGCGTGGCGCGGCGCAAGCCGAGATCGCGATCTTCAACGCGGATGGTACATGGACGAAACCCGCCTGGGCGAAGAGCGTGATTATTGAGGTGATCGGTGCCGGCGGCGGTGGCGGTTCGGGCGCGGTCGGCGATGATACGGCGCCGCGCTTCGGGGGCGGGGGAGGTGGTGCCGGCGGTGTCGCGCGCATCACGTTGCTGGCGAGCGAGATCGGCGCGAGCCTCGCCATCATCATCGGTGCGGGCGGTACCGGCGCGGCGGGCGTGTTCGACAATGCTGATGCCGAGGGGCTCGACGGGGCTGATGGCGGAGAGACGCGTATCAGCGATGACGGCACGAGCCTGCTCGTCGCGGAGGGCGGCAAGGGCGGACGCGGCGGTTCGACGAGCGCGCAAGCAGCTTCACCGGGCGGGCTCGGCCATCTGCAATACGGCAATGCCGGTGCCGCAGCGGTACGCGATCACGGGGCGGCGGGGGCAAAGGGCCCGTGCGGCGAGGGGCCCGGCGGCGGCGGTGCGGGCGGGGCGATTGATACAGATGACAGCCGTGCGTCCGGGGGCGATGGCGGTCTCGGCCAGGCCATCGGCGGAACCGATCGCGCGGCGCCGGGCGGCGGCGGCGGGGGACCGGGCAACGGCGCCGGGGGCGGCTGGGGTAAAAGCTGGGATCGCGGCGCCGGCGGTGGTGGTGGCGGCGGCGGTGCGGGCGCATCCGCAGCCAATGGTGGCAACGGAGGCCCCGGCGGCGGTCCGGGAGGCGGTGGTGGTGGTGGCGGTGGAACCCGCAACAACACCACATCCGGGGCCGGCGGCGATGGCGCCGGTGGGGAGGTGCGGATCCTGGTTATGGGATGAGCGGCGCAGGGTTGCGGCAATGCGCATCCCCTCAGCGCACAACGGTAATGCGGTGCGCGGCGCGGGTCAGGCCGGTATAGAGCCAGCGGGCGCGGTTTTCGCGGAAGGCGCCGGATTCGTCGAAGAGGACGATGTCGTCCCATTGCGAGCCCTGCGATTTGTGCACGGTCAGCGCGTAGCCATAGGTGAATTCGTCGGACTCGCGGCGGATCACATAGGGCAGATCCTCCTCGCCCCCCTCGAAGAAGGCACGCAGCACCTTGACCTCGACCGCATGGCGACGGCTTTCATCCTCTGGCTTAAGATCCATGCGGATGAATTCGCCCTTGCGGTCAGTCTTGAGGCCGCGCATGGCCTCGACCAGCCAGGTGCCGCCATTGAGCAGGCCCTTGGACTTGTCGTTGCGCAGGCAGACGAGCTTCTCGCCGGCGGCGGGAAGGGGGTCGCGCAGGCCGAGCAGTTCGCGGATGCGGCCATTGTAATTGCGCCGGGTGCGGTTGAGCCCGACCAGCACCTGATCGGATTTCATCACCTCGTTCTGGTCGATCTCGGCGCGCCGGATGACCCGGCTCTCGCCGTAGAGGCCATAATCGAGCCGCCCGCCCTCGCGCACCGTCATCGACAGATGGATGATGGGATTGTCCGCTGCCTGGCGATGGACCTCCGTGAGCATCACGTCCGGCTCGGCCTCGGTGAAGAAGCCGCCGCCCTTGATCGGCGGCAGCTGCGCCGGATCGCCCAGAACGAGGACCGGCTTACCGAAGGAAAGCAGGTCGCGCCCGAGCTCCTCGTCCACCATCGAGCATTCGTCGATCACGATAAGATCCGCCTTGGCCGCCGCGCCCGAGCGGTTGAGCACGAAGGAGGGGCCCTCCGTTTCGTCGCTCTCGCGCGAGCGGTAGATCATGGAATGGATCGTGCCCGCATCAGCGCAGCCCTTGGCGCGCAGCACGGATGCCGCCTTGCCGGTGAAGGCACCGAATGCGACCTCGCCGTCGACACCCTCGGCAATATGGCGCGCCAGCGTGGTCTTGCCGGTGCCGGCATAGCCGAACAGGCGGAAAACCTGTTGCCCGCCGCCATCATCAAGCCAGCGCGACACGGCCTTGAGGGCGTCATCCTGTTGGGCCGACCACGACATGTTTTCACTCGTCCTTGAGCTTCGGGATTGACGCCCGCGCAGCCTGATTGCGCCGGTGTTCCGCGCGTAGATTCTGCAGGATGCCGATGAGAATCAGCGCCCCTCCGGCGAAGATGAACGGATCGAGCGCTTCGGTATAGAGGAACCAGCCGATCAGCGCGATCAGGGGCAGGCGCAGAAAATCCAATGGCACCACGATCACTGCATCGCCGTGGCGATAGGCATTGGTGAGGCAGAAATGGGCCGAGAGCCCGCCGACACAGATGCCGATCAGCGGCAGTAGCGGCAGATCCGGGATCTGCAGAAAGAACAGCTTGTCGGCACCGAGATAATTCATCGGCAATTGCATCACGTTCATCCACAGCAGAATGGCGAAAGTGCCCTCGGTCCCGGTGAGGCGCTTGGTGGCTATCGTGGTGAGGGCGAAACAGATCGCGGCGCCCAGCACGATCAGCCCTGTCGGATCGAGGGAGCCCGGCGCCGGGCGCAGGATCACGAGGATGCCGATGAAGCCCAGCGCGATGGCGATCAGGCGCGGCGCGGTGAGCTTCTCGCCCAGCAGCAGGAAGGCGAACAAGGCCACCCAGGCCGGGGTGGTGAATTCGATGGCGAAGACCATGGCCAGCGGCAACAGCGTGACGCCGAGTGCCCATGCGTATTGACCGAAAAAATGGATCACGTTGCGCTGGAGGTGCAGCCCCATCCGGCGCGGGCGAAAGCCTTCGCGCAGGGAAGGATAGGCGATGGCGACGCTGACCAGGATGATGATCCCGGCAACATTGCGCAAAGCCAGAATGTCGAACACGCCGATCGTGCCCGACAATTCCCGGATCGAGACCGCGACGGTCGAGAACGACAATAGCGTACCCGTCATCCAGGCGATGACGAGCAGGGCATTGCCGGCGGGGCGCGCAGCGGTTTGCGATGGTTGCGCGGATGGCTGTGACACGGGCGGGATCGAACGTTTTATGAACCTGCGCGATCCTTACCCCGGATTGCCGCGACTTGCAAAGCCCGGTTCGAGGGCGCGTCAGCCCAGGAGTGGCGCAAGCGTTGCCAGCAGGGTGCATAATCCGATGACGAGCGCACCCGCCGCCGCGCCGGATGCCGCCGGGCTCACGTGCGGAGCCCCGTCGAACCGACCGGCCTCGGCGAGGCGCAGGGCATAGTCACATCCTGGCTGTGGAGACAGCGCCGCCGCATGGCGGTTCTCCTCAGCGTCGAGGCTGATTTGCTGCGATGCCGCCATGCCGGAACTCCGTGCGCTCTTCGTCTCACCCGGGAAAATCGACGGGGATCACTGAAGCGCAGGTAAACCGGCGCGCCAACGACGCGGCTTTCGCCGGGCAGGGTGAACGGAGCGTTACCCGCGCCGGCGGCTTTCTGTCTTCACGCGGGCGGGCAGCAATGGCATATTGAAGCACAGGGCGGCGAGGCGGACGGACGGCGTTGACCGAGGATGGCGTCATGGCGGACATGGCAACGCGGAAAACCCGCAAAGGACAGCGAATGCGTGCCGCGGGCGCGTCGGGTACAGCCGCAGCCGGGCGCCGCGAGCGCCTCGGCGAAGCCCTCGACCATCTCGCGCCGCGGTTGCCGCGTTTCGAGCGCGAGGCGATCATCGATCACGCCCTCGACAGCCCCGGCCTCAGCGTGGCCGCTCCCGGCAATGCCGCATGGCTCGCGATGGTGGCCTATATCCGCCACGTCTTCACCGATTACGACGCGCTCCTCGCGGAAGGCTTCGACCAGGATGCCGCGCGCTTCTTCGTGATCGACGAGATCAACGATTATCTCGCCGAATGGGGCGCGAGCCGACAGGTCGAGGGGGGCGAATAGCCGGCGTACATCTCACCGCAGCTCCGCCAGTACCCGCGCCACGAAATCGGGCACTACTTCGCTCGCCGGGCCGTAGGCGCGTTCGTCGAAGGCGTGGGCATTGTCGGAGGGCTCGAGATTGAGCTCGCAGGTGCGCAGCCCCATCATCCGCGCCTCGCGCACGAGCCCCGCCGCCGGATAGACCGAGCCGGAGGTGCCGATCGCGACGAACAGATCCGCACTGGCCAGGGCTTCGCCGATAGCGTCGAGACCGAAGGGGATCTCCCCGAACCAGACGATATGGGGACGCAGCCGCCCCGTCGTGCCGCAGGCGTTGCAATGATCATCGCGTCCCAGATCCTCACGCCAGTCATGAACGCTGCCGCAGGCAGTGCAGCGCGCCTTGAACAATTCGCCATGCATGTGATGCACATGAAACGAGCCGGCGCGTTCATGCAGGTCATCAATGTTCTGCGTGCAGAGAAAGAGTGATCCCGATACCGCCGCGAGTCCTGCTTCGAGGCGGGCGAGTGCCGCATGGGCGGGGTTCGGCTCCGCCGCGCGCAGATTGGCTCGCCTCGCATTGTAGAAGGCCTGGACAATTTCCGGGTCGGCGGCGAAGGCCTCGGGCGTGGCGAGCTTCATCGGATCGTGGTGTTCCCAGATCCCACCGGAATCGCGGAAGGTGCCCATGCCGCTTTCCGCCGAGATTCCGGCTCCGCTCAGAACGAATATGCGCATCTCGCCTCCCGACATACTGCAAAGGGGAACGGTCATGCTGCACATCCGAATACGG
>NZ_DATGCW010000018.1:0-6023 GCF_035311605.1 Saliniramus sp. | reverse complement strand
AGAGGTTCTGCTTGTTCCACTCGCTCTGGCCGTGTCGCACGAGCACGAGAAGGCGCTCCATCGCATCAATCCTTTCGTTGCGTTCAAACGTCGTTGAGGCCGAGCACATCGGCCATGGAATAGAACCCGGCAGGCTTGCCCTTGCCCCAGACAGCGGCACGCACGGCGCCGCGCGCGAACAGTATCCGCTGCTCGGCCACATGCTGCAGGACAATCCGCTCATGCGGGCCGGCGAAGATCACGGAGTGGTCGCCGACCACCGTACCGCCGCGCAGGGTCGCAAAGCCGATATCGCCGGGATCGCGCGCGCCGGTATGGCCGTCGCGATGGCGCACCGAGCGTTCCTCCAGATCGATCGCACGGCCCTCGGCCGCCGCCTCACCAAGCATGAAGGCGGTGCCTGAGGGTGCGTCGACCTTCTGGCGGTGATGCATTTCCAGGATCTCGATATCGAATTCCTCGCCCAGCACGGATGCGACCTTGCGCACCAGCGCAGCGAGGAGATTCACGCCGAGCGACATGTTGCCGGACTGGATGATCACCGTCTCCTCGCCGAAGGCGCGCAAGGCATCGATCTGCTCGGCAGAGAGCCCGGTCGTGCCGACCACATGCGCCGTATTCGTCTCGGCTGCCAGCGCCGCGTAGGCGAGGCTGGCCTCGGGCGTGGTGAAGTCGATCAGCACATCGGCCTCGGTCAGCACGTTACGCGCTTCGGACGAGACGGTGACGCCGAGATCACCGACGCCACTGACCATGCCGGCATCCTGCCCCACGCAGCCCGAGGTCGGGCGTTCGAGCGCGCCGTGCAGAACACAGCCCGGGGTCTCGTCGATCGTCCTGATCAGCATGCGGCCCATGCGCCCTGAAGCGCCGGCCACCACCAGACGGGTTTTTGCCATCAAGGAACTCCTGTCGAAAGCAGCGGGCGGTATAACGGCATAGTCCCGTAAAGAAAAGCGTCGCGCAGCTTTATTCTTCTGTGCGCAGGCTGACGATATAGGCAGCGATGTCGGCGCGCTCGCGCGGAAACAGCCGGTAGGTCGGCATCGGAAAGTGGTCTTCCTCTAGAAAATCCCACAAAAACAGCTCGTCGCGCCCCTCGCGGCGTGCGATTTCCGCGAAACTCGGCCCGTCTCCAGCCTCCACGGGGCGCGCCATACGCTCGGTTTCGTCGCGCGCATGGCAGGTCGCGCACCATTCCTGCGCCACCGCCTCCCCCCGCTCCGCCGAAGCCGGCTCGGGCATGCCGCCGGCAAACGGCATCCCTTCCTGCGCCAGACAACCGGCGAGCAGGAACGAGGCGACAAGGATGGTCGAGGTCCGGCACATCGCAGGCATGGCGCTCACTCCCATACGATTATCCAAACCGCACTCTATATCACTGCATGAAGCGGAAGAACCCTGTCATTCGGTAAAAGATCCGCTCTGCGCGGTCCGGCCGGGACACGCAACGCTCAACTTGCGCCACAGTCGCCCCCGTCCTTGATCAGGCGATCTGATCGTAATTGACGAAGCTCAGATCCGTACGGTTCACACCGGTCATGCCGATGAGCCAGAATTCCGTGCCATCGGCGGCCACCAGTGCCGAGCCGCTGCCGTGATCGGCAAGCGTCAGATCCTCCTCGTCGAGCCCGTCCAGCGCGATGTGATCCTGCATCGGATCGAAATTCTCGACCACGTTCTGGCCGTCGCCGAGGCGGAAGACGAAAGTGTCCTCGCCGACGCCGCTCGCCATGAAATCGTTGCCGGTACCGCCGTCGAGGATGTTGTCGCCATCGACGCCATCGAGGAAGTCGTCGCCGGCATCGCCGCTAATGTGGTTGTTCTGGGTCGCGGAGCCGACCAACGTATCGTCGCCCGTCGTGCCCTGCAGCACGATCAGCGGCTCGCTGGTATCGATCGGGTTGCCGTCCATGTCGACGAAGCTGAAATCATCCATCGTCACGCCGGTCAGATCCTCGAAGAAGAAATCCGTCCCGTCGGCGAGATAGATCTGCGCCCCGTTCCAGTATTGATAGAACGAGATATCCGCGTGTGCGATACCATCGAGGGCGATGTGATCCTGGGCCGGATCAAAACCGGAGACATTGTTTATCCCGTCACCGGCGCGGAAGACGAAAGTATCGGCTCCGGTGCCGGAGTGAAGCGCATCGTCACCGGTGCCACCGTCGAGAATGTTCTTGCCGCCCACGGCATGCAGGATATCGTCGCCGGCACCGCCGATGATGTGGTTGTTCTCGTCGATCGCACCGAACAGTTCGTCATTGCCGGGCGTGCCCTCAATGATGACGTCGGAGAACACGGCGTCGATCAACTGGCCGTTCATGTCGACGAAGCTGAGATCGCTCCTTTCGACTCCGGTCACGTCGATCAGCCAGAACTCGGTGCCGTCTGCAGCAAGGAGTTGCGTCCCGCCGGTATGGCCGATCACCTCGATCGCGATCTTGCTGAGACCGTCGAGGGCGATGCGGTCCTGAGTGATATCGAAGCCGTCGACCACGTTCTGCCCGTCGCCGAGGCGGAAGACGAAGGTGTCCTGGCCCGTGCCGCTCGCGAGGTAATCATTGCCGGTGCCGCCATCGAGGGTGTTGTTGCCATCGACACCGTCGAGGAAGTCATTCCCTTCGCCACCGATGATATCGTTGTCCTGTCCGGAGCTTCCGATGAGGACGTCATCGTCTTGCGTACCGGTGATCGCGCCGAGAGCCGGCTCGGGCTCGCCCTCCGGTCCGGTTTCCGGCTCGGGCCCGGGCTCGGGTTCAGGCAGCGGTTCGTAGACGAGGGCATTGCCGTCCATATCGACGAAGCCGAGATCGCCAGGGGTGAGATCGGCCAGCCCGATCAACCAGAACTCCGTCCCGTCAGATGCGACGAGTTGCATGCCGCCCGATGATCCGTTCAGGCTCAGCTCGTTGATCGCCAGACCATCCAGTGCAATGCGGTCCTGTGTGATGTCGAAATCCTGGATGACATCCTGCCCGTCGCCGAGGCGGAAGACGAAGGTATCGCGGTCGGTGCCGCTCGCCATGAAATCATTGCCGGCGCCGCCATCGAGGAAGTTGTCGCCGCCGACGCCATCAAGGAAGTCGTTCCCCGCGTCGCCCGTGATCCGGTTGTCCTGCGCCGAAGAGCCGACGAGATCCTCGTCGCCCTCCGAGCCGGAAATCAGCCCCGGCTCCGCTTCCGGTTCGGGCACCAGTTCCGGGATGAGCGCGTTCCCCGCCATATCGATGAAGCTGAAATCGCCGCGTACGATACCGGTGACCCCGATCAGCCAGAATTCCGTGCCGTCCGCCGCGATGAGCTGGCTGCCGCCGGAATAGACGTTGAGGCTCAGATCGGCGATCTCCAGCCCGTCCAGCGTGATGCGGTCCTGCGTGATATCGAAATTCTCGAGCACGTCCTGCCCGTCACCGAGGCGGAAGACGAAGGTGTCCTGACTGGTACCGCTGCGCATGAAATCACTGCCGGCACCGCCATCGAGGAGATTGTCGCCGCCGACGCCGTAGAGGAAATCGTCGCCGGCACCGCCGATGATGTGGTTGCCCTGTGTGGACGAGCCGACGAGGCTGTCATCACCATCGCTACCGGTGATCAGGCCGTTCGTGGGCTCGGGCGCCGGAAGAACAAGCGCATTGCCGTCCATGTCGATGAAGGTGAAGTCGCCCAGGCTCGCGCCGGTCAGATCCCGGAAGAAGAAATCCGTGCCGTCACCGAGGAAGATCTGGGCCCCGTTCCAGTATTGATAGAACGAGATATCCGCCAGATCGACGCCATCGAGGGCGACCCGGTCCTGGATCGTGTCGAAACCGATGACGTCGTTCACGCCGCCGCCGGCGCGGAAGACGAAGCTATCGACGCCCGTTCCGGCATGCAGCACGTCATCGCCGGTTCCGCCATCGATGACGTTATCGCCGCCGACGGCGTGCAGCGTGTCATCGCCCGCGCCGCCGATGATGTAATCATCGCTGCCCGCGCGACCGAAGATGACGTCATCACCGGCAAAGCCCATATGCGTGGCGAAGCCGCCACCCTCGAGCGCCATCGTGTTACGGACATCCTGCTGCGACCAGGATGTGCCGTCGGCGAAGATGATCGTCTCCACGCCCCGCCCCAAATAGATGTTGAACTGCCGGGACAGATGCACGGAGCCTGCGTCGCCCGCACCGGAGGCGCTCTCGGCGAGATCGAGCGTGACATCAGTTCCGTCACGCATGATGGTGATTGCGTCGGGGTTGATATCCTCGAAGATCAGGTGGTCATCGGTGCCGTTGTGAATGCCCTCTGCGATCGTGTCATGGCCGTCACCGCGCGCATAAAGATAGGTGTCGTTGCCGCCGCGGCCATCGAGAATGTCGTCACCCGGGCCGCCACGGCTCCAGTCGCGCATGCTGGTGCCGGTGATGGTGTCGTCGCCACTCGTGCCAATCAGCGTATTCACATCCTCAAGGATCATGGGGCGATCCATGATCTCGCCATCGGAGAAGTGGATTTCCTCGATCCCGTATTGCGTCGAGCGGAAGTGCCCCTGGACCGTGAGCGTTTCGCCCGTCGCCAGGATTTCGACGTGCAGATCGAGGCCGCCGCGGCTGAGGGCAACATCCGCGCGGGTCAGATCGACGAGGCGGATGATGTCGGTATCGTTCAGGCCGACAGTTTCGATGATCGTGTCGTTGCCGTAACCTGACGCATAAATATAGCTGTCACTGCCCAGCCCCCCGCGCAGGACATCATCGCCGGGCCCGCCATCAAGGAGGTCGGCACCTCCGGTGCCGACCAGTGCATCCGCACCGGCAGTGCCCGCCATGGTGATCTGCGCCTCGATGTCGGCACGGTTCCAGCTGGTGCCATCAGCGAAATCGATCAGCTCGATCCCGCGCGAAGTTCCCTCGAAATGCCGCTCGATTGTCATCGTCTCGCCGCTCGCGAGAATGCGCACGACGAGATCCTCACTCTCGAAGGGCTGATAAAGTTCGACCGCATCCGGCGTCAGTTCGACGAGAGTCAACCGGTCCGTTTCATTGGAGCGGCCATTCTCGCGGATGACGTCGTCGCCGTCAACGAGAGCGAAATGATAGCTGTCGCTGCCACGCCCGCCGGAGAAGATGTTGTCAGCGGCGTTGCCGTAGAAGATCTCATTACCGCTGCCGCCGATCACGTTCTCGATCGAGACGAGCATTTCGGTGACACTGCCCGTACGGGCATATTCTGCGCCGAGATTGAATTCCCAGGAAGCAGAGCTGTAGGAGTAATCGACGGTGTCGTTGCCTGCTCCACCATCGAAACTGTTGGTGCCCCGATTGCTCACGAGCCTGTCGTTGCCATCGCCGCCGAAGAGTTCGTTGTTGCCGGTGCCCGCCTCAAGCCTGTCGTTGCCATCGCCGCCATGGAGCGTATCGTTCCCGGATCCGCCACGCAGGATATCTTCACCGGCGCCGCCGATGATGGTGTCATCACGATCGTCGAAGCCGAAAATCTCATCATCGCCGTCGGTTGTTGCGTTTTCGAGATAGTTGGCGCGCAGTTGGCCCGTATACCAGATCGTCCCGTCGGCGAAGACGATACTCTCCACCCCGCGCTGGTGCTCATTGTCGAACTGCGCCACGAGCCGCACCGAGCTGGCATCGCTTCCATCACCATCTGCCGACGCGGCGATGTTGAGGATCGCATCGTCGCCCTCACGCGTCACGATGATCTCGTGCGCGAGGATGCCCTCCAGGACCAGCCTGTCGTCTCTGCCGCCGACAGCATGCTCGGTGATCGTGTCATGGCCGTCGCCGCGTGCATGGATGTAGGTGTCATCGCCCTTGCCGCCGGTCAGCGTGTCATCGCCCTGCCCGCCGCGGATCACATCGTCGGCATTGAAGCCGATGATCGTGTCGTCGCCATCGGTAACAGCCTGCGCAAGAACCATCTCGCGCAGATCCTCCTGGCGCCAGATGGTCCCATCGGCGAATTCGATGCGTTCGACACCGCGATAATAGTAATCATTCAGCTGCCTGATCAGCGTCACCGAGCCGGCG
>NZ_DATGCW010000017.1:0-14443 GCF_035311605.1 Saliniramus sp. | reverse complement strand
ATTGCGAGCAGGAGGATGCCGATGACGGCGTCACCCCTCAAAAGCTTGCGCGGCAGCTGCATTCACGTTTCCTCTGAAACACGGGAAACCCGCGACCTGGCGGCGATGACGAAAGGGAAGTATCATGCGGTTGCAGGCGATCCGCGCGCAACCGCATGAAGAGCAGGCCGGCGCCGCAGCGCCGGCACACCGGTTCAGTCGGTCAGGCCAAGATCGGCCATGAGCTGCCCGATCACCGGAGCGATGGCCGCCATATAGGCGGTAGAGGCCTCCCGATCGAGCCAGCGTTCACCGATTCCGGTCTGCTCGGCCCAGGCCAGGAATTCCGGATCCTGGAAGGTGTCGTACATGGCCTGTTCGAGCACTTCCACGATCTCGACCGGCGTGCCGGGAGGCGCCGCGAGCAAGCGGAAGCTACCATAGACGACATCGTGACCGAGTTCGACGAAGGTCGGCACGTCGGGCGCCATCTCGACGCGCTCGTCACCCATCACCGCCAGCACACGCATCTCGCCCGAGCGGACGTATTCCATCACGGGCGGCAGGCTGATCACCGCAGCCATGGTCTCCCCGCCGAGCAGCGAGGTGACCTGCGGCGCGGCGCTCTCATAAGGGACATGGTTGAGTTCGATGCCGATTTCCTGCTCCATGGCCACCGCATGCTGATGCCAGACGCCCCCGGTGGAAGCGTTCGAGACGGTCACGCCGCCGGGTTCGGCCTCGGCTGCGGCGATGAATTCATCGAGGTTGTCGAAATCCTCCGCGCGCACCACGAGGGCGCTGGCATGTTCGGTCACCATGCCGATCAGCTCGAAATCCTCCCATGAGACCGGGGCCATGTTCTGATATTCGACGGTGAGAATATCGTAGGTCAGGGTACCGATCGTATAGCCGTCGGACGGCGCACCCTTGAGCGTCATCCAGCCGACCGAGCCGACGCCGCCGGTGACGTTGTCGGTATAGATCGACGTACCCAGATGCTTCTGCATGTACTCGACGAAGCCCCGCATCACCGTGTCCGATCCGCCACCCGCGCCCCAGGGCATGATGTGACGCACTTCGCGGTCGGACTCGGGATACTCGGCCTGTGCCGGTCCGGCCAGTACGAGTGCCCCGGCCATCAGGCCGGCGCCGAGAATGGATAGATTGCGAATTCCCTGCATGATCCTGGTTCCCCTGTTGTTGTCATGGTTCTCGTTTACGAAACGCAATTACGGGCCTTCTCTCTTGCGTAGACGCCCTGTTTACGGATCGCGACCGGCCGCGACCGGCATCCCGCTCGCGCATGCGACCCTTATGCGCGAAACCTGTCGGGCGCGTAGGGCGCCGGATCGATATTGGACGGCGTTCCCGCGATCATTCCCGCGAGCAGGCGCCCGGTCTTGGGGCCGCCGGTGAGGCCGATATGGTGGTGGCCGAACGCCGTATGAACACCCGTGCCGCCCACCTCGCCGATCAGCGGCAGACTGTCGGCGGGGGCCGGGCGATGGCCGAGCCATTCCTCCTCGCTGCTTGCCTCGAGATCGGGGAAGGCGCGGCGCACCTGACGCCGCAACAGCGTCAGCGGGCTTCGGGAAGGCCCGGCTTCGAGGCCGCCGAATTCGACGATTCCGGCACAACGCAGACCGCCTTCCATCGGCGTCGCCACGAATTTGCCGCTCGCCACCATGATCGGGCAACGCGGGCCGTTCTGTGCGTTCTCGAAGACGATGTGATAGCCGCGCTCACTCTCCAGCGGCACATTCAGACCAAGCTTCTTCATCAGGGGCTTCGACCAGACGCCGGTGGCGATGACGCACTCGGTGCATGCAAAGCGCCCGGCATCCGTCTCGACGGCGTTGATGCGCCCGCCCGAGAGATCGAAGTCCTGCGCGCTCGCCGTCACGATGGTGCCGCCCATGCCCGCGAAGACTTCCGCGAGACGCGCGACATAGCCGCCCGGATCGCGTACGAAGCCGTGATCGCTCACGCTGACGAGGCAGCCGATATCGCGCCCGAGTGACGGCTCGTATTCGCGCAATTGCGCGCCCTCGCGCACCACCGGGCGAAAGCCTGCCTCCTCGCGGATCTGCCAGGTATAGGAATCCGCTTCGAACGCCGCGCGGTCGGCATAGGCGAAGCAATAATCGCTGTCCTGTACGAGCGCGGCGGCGGGCGTGCCGTCGGCGAGGGCGTGATGCTGTTCGACGCTGTCGGCGACGATCGGGGTGAGCCCCCGGGCGATGCGCCGGGTATCGGTATCATTGGCATGGGCGAGATACCGCATCAGCCAAGGCGCGAGCCTGGGCAGATAGGACCAGCGCAGGAAGAGCGGAAAATCCGGGTTCATCAGCATGCGCGGCGCCTTGCCGATCAGCCCCGGTGCAGTGACGGGCGCCACCGAGCAGGCGGCCAGCACGCCGGCATTGCCATAGGAGGTGCCCTGTCCGGGAGGAGCGCGGTCGATCAGGGTGACAGGGATGCCGGCGCGGCGCAGCCAGATGCCGGTGGAAACGCCGACGATCCCGGCACCGATCACCACCACATGCTTCGTTTCGCGCTCCCCCTGTGCCATCTGCTTCATCCCATCCAGCGCCGCACCGGCGCCGCGGCTTCTTCCAGCGGCTGGGCGATGATATCGACCAGCGTCGGCCCGTCCGTCTCCACCGCCTCGCGCAGCACCCGCTCCAGATCCTCCGGGCGCTCGACGCGCCAGGACTTGACGCCATAAGCGGCGGCGACGGCAGCGTGGTCGGTGCGCCCGAAATCCACATTGTAGTAACGCGCGCCCTTGTCCGCCTTCTGGCTCGCCTTGATCCAGCCATAGGCGGAATTCGACATCACCACGAAGGTGATGGGTGCGCGCGCGCGGCAGATGGTTTCGAGTTCGCCGGCCGTGAAGCCGAAGGAGCCGTCGCCCATCAGCGCCACCACCTTGCTGTCGGGGCGCCCGTACCACGCCCCGAGCGAGGCCGAGAGCGAATAGCCCAAAGCCCCGTGGGCGCGGTTGGTGATGAAATGGCGGCCCGGACGCGGCAGGGTGAAATAGGCCGAGAAATACGGGCAGGTCGTGCCCGGATCGGAGACCAGTGTCGCGGTTTCCGGCAGGATCTTCTGCAAGGTGGCGACGACGCGCTCGGGACGCAGGGGCGTCTCGTTGGTCTCGGCATGGCGCATGAAGGCCTCGAACTTGCGCCGGCGGATATCGGAGGCGATCTCCGCGCCGCGAAAACGTGCGCTGGCATCCTCACGCGCATCGAGCGCGGCATTGAGCTGGTCGAGGGCGAGCCGCAGATCGCCCAGCACCGCGACTTCGGCCTGGTAATTGGCGCCCAGCACCATCGGGTCACTGTCGAAATGCACGATGCGCGATCCCGGATCCGGCGCTTCCCAGCGCGCGGTGGTGGTCGAGCCGGCGCGGCAGCCCATGAAGACGACGAGATCGGCACTCGTCATCGCTTCCCAGGTTTCGTCCGTACCGCCATTCGAGCCGACCACGCCGACGCAGACGGGATTCGTCTCCGCAAGCGAGCCCTGGCCGGAAATCGAGGTGGCGACGGGGATGTCGAGCCGGTTCGCGAAACGCTCCAGCGCCGCCATCGCCCCGGCGATTACCACGCCACCGCCGCAGACGATCAGCGGGCGTTTGGCCGAGAGGATCGCATCGAGCGCAGCCTCCGCCGCACCGGGTTCCGGCGCCTGCGGATAGGCGGGGTAACGGCCGAGCCTGGGATCGGCCCAGATGTCGGCAGGATCGACGTCGTCATACTGGATGTCGTAGGGCAGCCCGAGATGCGCCGAGCCGGGACGCCCGGTGGTCATGGCGCGAAACGCCGCACGCATCATGCGGGGGATATGCTCGGCCTTGCGGATCACCGTGTTCCATTTGGTCAGGGGGCGCATCATCGCCTCCTGATCGACCTCGGTCAGCGGAAACTTGCCATAGGTGGAGACGGAGATGTCGGTGGTGATGGCGAGCACGGGGATGGAGCTCTCCCCCGCCTCGATCAGACCCGGCAGGATATAGGTGGCCCCACCGCCGGAGGGTCCCTCGCAGACACCGACCTTGCCGGTGACGCGGGCATAGGCATCGGCCATGTAGGTCGCCGAGCGCTCGTCACGGGTGAGCACATGGGTGATGCCGTGATCGAGCTGGAGCATGGCGTCATAGAGCGGCAGACTGGTATCGCCACACAGGCCGAAGACGTGTTTCACGTCATGCGCCTGCAACATGCGCACCATGGCCGCGGCGCCGTTCATCCGGTTGGACACGTGCGATCTCCGACTTGCCGGTCACAGTCGATCTGCGACCTGATTGGATCAGGCGGCGAAAGTTTCTGTCAATGCAGGGTTTTTTCGCCTCATCTATTGTATACAGTACGGCATGCAATATGCTGTGCAAGTGTGAAATGTAACGCATGGCGTGTGAAACGGCCCATCCGGATGTGGTGCGGGCGTGCGGGGGTGAGGATGGCGCGAGGCAATGTCGACCGGATTCATGCGCAGCTGCGGCGCATGGCGGCCGATTTCGAGATCAGACCGGCAACGCGCATCAACGAAGCGCGCATGGCAACCGAACTCGGCGTCAGCCGCACGCCCCTGCGTGAGGCGCTCAACCGCCTCGTCGCCGAGGGCTTCCTGACCTTCCAGAGCAATCATGGCTTCTTCTGCCGCGCCCTCGATCCGCAGCAATTGCTGGATCTCTACGAGGCGCGCGCGGCGATCGAATGCGAGGGGCTGCGGCTCGCCGTCATGCGCGGCAGTGATGCCGATATCGCGTCGCTCGCGCGCTTCCATGACGAGACGCGCGATGAATATGCCGGCTGCACCGACCCGTTGCGCCAGCTTGCCATCGACGAGGAATTCCATGCCCGGATCATGGCGCTGTCGGGCAATGGCGAACTCGCGCGCCTGCTCGACAACATCAACGGACGCATCCGCTATGTGCGCATGATCGGGCTGAAGGATTTCTATGAGCGCGCCCGCGCCGGGGAGGGAGCGATAGCCGGGGAGGGGTTGCTAACCGGGGAGCGGATGGCCCAGGATCCGCGCGCCGCGCGTCAGAGCCGCGCCGATCATGCCGCGATCCTTGCAGCCATCATGGTGCGCGATAACGACCGGGCCACCGCCCTGATGCGCGAGCATATCGAATGGCGACTCGCCGACGCCACCCGCGCGGTAGGCCTCGCCATCTATGAGATCCACCGCAACAGTGCCTGAGGGCGCCATGAGCGCGCATCAGGCGGCGAGGCCGCCATCGACGATCAGGGTCTGGCCAGTCACGTAGGAGGCCTTCGGAGAGACGAGATAAGCAACCGCATCGGCGATCTCGGAGGCAGCGGCATAGCGGCCCATCGGGATGTGTGCCAGGCGGGCATCGGTTGGCTCGCGGGTATCGACGAAGCCCGGTGCGACGGCGTTGATGCGGATGCCATCCGCCGCGAGAGGCTTGGCCGCGAGGCGGATATAGCCGTCGAGCGCGGCGCGCTGGGCCACGGAGGGGGCAAAGTCCTGATCGGTCCGGGCGATGGCGAAGCTCGACAGGGCGCAGATCGCGCCCTTGCTCTCGGCCAGCGCGGCACGGGCATGGCGCACGAGGCGGACCGTGGGCAGCATCATCATGTCGAGGGCGCCGTGCCAGTCTTCATCGGTAAGATCGAGCACCGGCTTCTTGGCTGCATGGCCGGAATTGGGCACGATCGCATCGATCCGCCCGCTCGTTGCGAGCGCGGCCTCGACGAAACCGGTGAGATCCTCTGCCTTGCTGACGTCGCCCCGAAAGGCGAATCCGCCGATTTCCCGCGCCAGCGCTTCGGCCTTGTCCGAGCGCGCCATCACGCCCACGCGATAGCCTTCTGCGGCCAGTGCGCGCGCCACCGCGCCGCCGATTCCCCCGCTCGCCGCCGTCACCAGAGCCGTCTTCCGCATGATCGATCCTTCCCCTCGATGCTTCGCGCAGGAAGCGATCACGCGGCGGTCTTGCGCTTTTCGTATTGTCCGTGCTTGCGGAAGCGCTTGAGATAGCCCGGTACGATCGCCTCGAGCGAGGTCGGCGTGATTCCCAGAGCCGCGAATGTGCGCCCCTGGGCCTCGGCTTGCGGCGAAACGACATTGTCGTCTTCGAGCATCAGAAGCTGGTCGCGGGTGAGCACGATCTCATCCGGCATCAGGCCAAAGGTGAATCGGTCGAGGGTTTCGGTGATGCTGGCCTGGAGCCGCGCGAGGGCCGGGGGCATCGCCGCGATGATGCGCTTGCGCTCGGTGACTTCGAGCACATAGGCGAGCAATTCGCGGAAGCTGTAGATGCCTGGGCCGCCGAGTTCGTAGATCTTGCCGCCTTCGACCTTGTTGTCAACGGCCCGCGCCACCGCCTCGGCCACGTCACCGGCATAGACCGGCTGGAAACGCGAATCGGCACAGGCGATTGGCAGGACGGGGAAGACACGCGCCAGCGCCGCGAAACGGTTGAAGAAGGAATCACCCGGCCCGAAGACGATGGAGGGGCGCAGGATCACCGCCTGCGGTGCGACGGCCAGAACCCGCGCCTCTCCCTCGGCCTTGGTGCGCCCGTATTGCGCGGGGCTGTCGGCATCGGCGCCGATGGCCGAGACCTGCACCATGCGCGCGCCGTTCTCGCTCGCTGCCCGCGCCACCGTCTCGGCGCCGACGGTCTGCAGCGCCTCGAAGGTCTGGCGACCGCCCTGCTGCAGGATGCCGACGAGATTGACCACCGCATCCGCGCCCTGCGCCGCCGCGCGCACCGATTCGGGATAACGCAGATTGGCCTGGACCGCGTGAATCTGGCCGACGGCACCGAGCGGCTGCAGGTTCTGCGCGAGATCGGGCCGGCGCACGGCGACGCGCACCCGGTAGCCGCGTCTGGCCAGTGTCTGCACGACGAACCGGCCGAGAAAGCCTGATCCGCCGAAGACGGTCACGAGTTTCCCGGTCACGGGATGCGGCTGCTGGTTGGAGGCGCTCATCATCATCCCCTGAAAACTGTCTGTCGACACTACATCGACACGGGGCGTTCAATAGTCAAATCCGGCCCGCCTGTGAAGCGCCGTTTGCACCGCATCATCAGCGCGAGAGCATGAGGCCGCCATCCACCGTCACCGTCTGGCCCGTCACCATGGCCGCCCCGGCCAGCAGATAGACCATCACTTCCGCGATATCCTCCGGCGTGCAGCGCCGCTCCAGCAGCGCTTTCTCGGCACTGGCCCGCCGCTTGTCCGGCGTCCATTCCACCATCCAGGGCGAATCCACCGCACCCGGCGCCACCGCATTGACGCGCACCTGTGGCGCGAGTCCGCGCGCGAGATTCTTGGTCAGGCTGATCACGCCAGCCTTGGTCGCGCCATAGGCCATTGAGGAGCCGGGGCTGTCGAGCCCGGCGATCGAGGCGACGTTCACCACGGCGCCATGGCGTTCACGCAAGGCCTCCGCCGCTGCACGCGTGCAGCGAAACAGTCCGCGCAGGTTGACCTGAAGGACCGTCTCCCAGAGTTCCTCACTCATCGCGTCGAGCTCCGCCGGCGGGATCTGGCGCGTCGTGCCCGGCGTGCCGGCATTGTTGACGAGCCAGTCGAGCCCGCCCAGAGCCGCTATCGCGTCGCGCACCATGCGCGGCCCGTCATCGCCGTCCCCGACATTTCCAGGCGCGGCGATGACGTCGTGCCCGAGATCACGCAGCCGCGCGACTTCCTCGGGGCCGCGCGGATCGCCTTCCAGATGGTTGAGCGCGACGCGCGCGCCCGATGCGGCGAGCAATGTGACCGTCGCGAGCCCGATTCCCGAGGCGCCGCCGGTCACCAGCGCGGTGCGTCCGGTGAGATCATAGCTGATCATGGCTTGCCACCCTCAGAATCCGCTGCCTGTTCGCCTTCCTGCTCACCCAGGAGCTTCAGAAGCGCGATCAGCCGCGCATCGCGTTCGGCTTCGAGCTCTTCCATGGAGCGCCCCGCCATCAGCGCGTCGACGCCTTCGATCAGGGCGTTCTTGAGCGCGTCGTCGAAGACAGGCGTGCGCTGCATCGTCGCCCACCAGGCCTCGAAGGCCGGGCCGAACTGCTCCACCGAGGCGCGGATGCCGCCGCGCCCGCCGGTCATGTTGAAGATCATGTTGGGGCCGTAGAGCGCGTAGCGCAGGCCGGGCCCCTGGGCGATCGCCGCGTCGATATCGGCGGCATCGGCGAGTCCGTCCTGGAGGCAGTTGAAGGCCTCGCGCCAGAGCGCGACCTGGAGCCGGTTGGCGAGATGGCCGGGCACCTCCTTCCTGAGCATGATCGGATGCTTGCCGATATGTGCGTAGAAGGCATGCGCCCATTGCGCTGCTTCCGGATCGGTGAATCGCGAGGCCACCACCTCGACCAGCGGGATCAGATGCGGCGGGTTGAAGGGATGGCCCACCACGAAACGCGGCGCGCTTTCCAGCTCCGACACGAGATCACTGAGGATCAGTCCCGATGTCGAAGTGGCGAGAATGCTGCGTGAGGGGAGGGCAGCGTCGATGCGCTTGTAGAGCGCCTGCTTGATTTCCAGACGCTCCGTAGCATTCTCCTGCACGAAATCCGCCTGCGCCACTGCCTCTTCGGGCGTGTCGACGCAGGTGAGCCGGCCGGTGGGGCTGCGCGCTGCGCCAGTCTGTTCGACCTGCGGGATGGCATGGGCAACGAAGGCTTCAAGCCGCGCGCGCCAGCCATCGGCGGGATCCCAGGCGACGACATCGTAGCCGCGTGCGAGAAACCACGAGGCCCAGCTCGCACCGATCGTGCCGGATCCCAGCACAGCGATGCGGCGCACCCCGGCGACGGGGACGTAACCGCCCATATCTTCCTCCCTGACGATGATCGTTCTTCTGCTGCTTCATAGGAGCACCGAAAGTCCGCTTGCGGCCAGTGATGAAACCGTGACGAAGGGCGCTTTCCGGTGAGGCGCGATGCCCGCACCGCGTCCCGGCGGGCTTTTCCCCGCACGGCTTCACGGCTAACCTGCGGGTGGGATTGCCATGTTGTTGCAACGAGAAGAGCATCAGGGAGAGCCGGATGAGCGGATATACCATCGCCCTTGATCAGGGCACGACGTCGAGCCGGGCCATCGTCTTCGATGCACAGCTCTCCCCCATCGCGGTGGCACAGCGCGAATTTCCGCAGATCTATCCGCACCCCGGCTGGGTGGAGCACGATCCGGAGGAGATCTGGGCCTCCTGCGTCGCCGTGATCTCCGAGGTGCTTGCCCGCGCCGGGCTGCATGCCGGTGACATCGCGGCGCTCGGCATCACCAACCAGCGCGAGACCGGGATCGTATGGAACCGGCGCACCGGGCGCGCCGTTCACAACGCCATTGTCTGGCAGGATCGCCGCACCGCGCCCGATTGCGCGCGCCGCGTCGCCGCCGGCGAGGAGCCCGCCTTGCGGGCGAAGACCGGGCTGTTGCTCGATTCGTATTTCACTGCGACGAAATACGCCTGGCTTCTGGAGAATGATCCCGGCATCCGCGCCGCCGCGCAGGCCGGCGAACTCGCCTTCGGCACGGTCGATACCTTCCTGATCTGGCGGCTGACCGGCGGGGAGGTCTTCGCCACCGACGCGACCAACGCCTCGCGCACGCTGCTCTACGACATCACGCGCGGGGATTGGGACGATGAATGCCTTGCGGCCTTCGGCATCGCCCGCGACTGGCTGCCTGACGTGCGCGACAGCGCCGGCGATTTCGGTCGGGTGCGCGATGATCTGCTCGGCGGCGCCATCCCGATTCGCGGCGTCGCGGGCGATCAGCAGGCGGCGACGGTGGGGCAGGCCTGCTTCACGCCGGGTATGGCGAAGGTGACCTACGGCACCGGCGCCTTCGCGCTGGTCAATATCGGCACCATGCCGGCTCCCTCGCAGAATCGCCTGCTCACGACGGTGGCCTATCAGATCGCGGGCGTGCGCCATTACGCGCTGGAGGGCGCGATCTTCGTGGCGGGCGCGGCTGTGCAATGGCTACGCGACGGGCTGGGCATCGTCGCCTCCGCGCAGGAAACGCAAGCCCTCGCCGAACGCGCCGATCCCGATCAGGCGGTCTATCTGGTGCCGGCCTTCGTGGGGCTGGGTGCGCCCTGGTGGGATTCGCAGGCGCGCGCCACGCTCTCGGGCATGACACGCGGCACGGGACGTGCCGAAATCGCCCGCGCGGCGCTGGAGAGCGTCTCGCACCAGACCGCCGATCTGCTGGCCGCCATGACGGCGGATATCGAGGCGGCGAACATCCCCGATGCCGGCGGTGACGGGTCGGTCCTGCGCGTCGATGGTGGCATGGTGGCCAATGACTGGCTCCTGCAAAACCTCGCCGACATTCTCGCCAGACCCGTCGATCGCCCCCGCGTGGCCGAGACGACGGCATTGGGAGCGGCCTATCTCGCGGGTCTGGCCGCCGATCTCTATCCGCAGCCGACGGAATTCGCGCGCAGCTGGTCGCGCGAACGCCGTTTCACACCGTCAATGGAGGATGACCGGCGCGCGGAAAAACGCGCCGGCTGGGAGGATGCGTTGCGGCGCACCCTCACTCCGCCGGCGCCGTGAGGGAAACCCGCTCCTCGCGCGCCCCACCGAGACCGAGCAGCGCCAGGAGTGGCGTCAGCGCGATCACGCTCGCGACGAAACCGCCAATCCCGATCAGGGCGATGAAGACGTAATCGATCCCGGCGACGAGATGCGCGAAACCCGCATCCGTCATGGCCGGCGCCGCCGCCATCGCGACGATGCCGACGAGAATGCCGAGAATCGCTGCGATCCGCATCGGCGCGCCGCGGAGGGCGAGCCCACGCATCAACGCGATGGCGTAGAGCGCGAGCACGATCACCGCGAGCCCGATGCCGAGCCAGAGCAGGAATCCCAGCGTTTCCTGCGCGATCACGAAGAGTGTGGCGGGATGAAAATCTTGCATGGTCGTTCCTCCCGGTTCACGCGTAGCCGCGCAGCATGGCGTGGTAGGTGGGCTTGAGCGCCTTTTCCTCGATCACCCAGGAGATCCAGCTCTCCGTCAGCGGGTCGATGAAGGGGAAGGACGGCGTGAGATTGTTGTCGTAATCGAATTCCACCAGCATCGCCGTGCCGACACGGGTGACCAGCGGGCAGGAGGTGTAGCCGTTATAGCGCGCGCTCATCTCGCGCCCCTCGATCATGTCGATCAGGTTGGCGACCGCGACCGGCGCCTGCCACTTCACGCTTGCGGCGGTCTTGCCCTTTGGCACGCCGTTGATGTCGCCGATGCCGAAGATGTTCGGATAGCGGCGGTGCTGCATCGTGTACATGTCGACTTCGAGCCACGAATCAGCGGCATAGGGCCCGTCCTGCCAGCCGAGCGGACTGTCGACGACCGCATCCGGCGCGCGCATCGGCGGGATGAGATGGATGAAGTCGTAGTCGAATTCCGTGAGCCCGTCCGGCGTGCGATAGGTCACGCGCCTGTTGCCCGGATCGATGGCGTGGATGACGTGTTCCCAGCGCGCCGCGATGCCCCGGTCGTCGAAGATCTCTTTTACCTTGTCATTCACCGGCGGCACTGCGAACAGGCCCTGATTATGGGCGTGATAATACAGTTCCGCGCCGCTGCGACGCCCGCGCGTGGTCAGGCGATCCTCGGTCAGGAGCGCGAATTTGAGCGGCGCACCGGCGCATTTCATTTCGCTCGCCGGGCGACCGAAATGACCCTGGCCGCCACTTTCGATGAATGCCTCCATCAACTGCCATGAAGCCGCCGCCTCTGCAGGACCGGCATAGATCGAGGCGATCCCGTTGCTGCCGATCAGGCTGCGCTCCATTCCTTCGACCGCCTCGTAATCGAGATGCAATCCGGTCGCCACGACGAGATAATCATAGGCGATCTCCTGTCCCGTACTGGTCACGACACGGTCGCCGTCCGGATCGAACTCGGCGATATCGGCGCGCACCCAATCGACATTGCGCGGCAGAAAGCGCTCGGTCGAATCGATCACCTGGCCTTCATTCCACACACCTGAACCGACCAGCGTGTAGCCGGGCTGGAAATAGTGGCGTTCCTGACGATCGATGATGGTGATGCGGGCATTGGGCATGCGGCGGGAGAGCTGCGAGGCGGCGGTGAGGCCGCCGGCCCCTGCGCCGGCGATCACGACATGCGCCTGTGCCGCGCTCTGGGCATTGGCTTCGCGGGATGCATTCAGCGCGAAGCCGGAGGCGGCACCTGCTGCGGCGAGGCCGAACAGGGCCTGACGCCGTGTCGGGGCGAAGCTGCCGGAGTCGACCTGCTTCGAGGCATTGTTCTCGGGATGGTTGTTACGCATCGGATTTCCTCTCTCAACCGGCGCGGTTGCCTTATATTAGCTTATTCTTAAATTATTGAACAATTATACGAAGGGTACAACCCCTTTACCATCCGTTGAAACCGGTATTCCGCCGCGCCTGCATCTTTGCGGAACACGCATCACTGCAAGGCGACACGGGGATCGCACGGCCTTGCCGCGACGGATCCGCGCGCCCAATCTCGGGTCATGGTCCAGTAACGGAGGAAACCATGCTGATCGACATGCGCATCTATCGCTGCAAGCCAGGGCGCCTGAAGGCGCATCTCGCGCTCTATGAGAAAAGCGGCAAGGCGCCGCAGACCCGTCATCTGGGTGAACCGCTGGCCTATCTCACCACCGAGACCGGCAATCCCAACGAATATGTCCATATGTGGATGTACCAGGACGCTACCGATCGCGAGCGTCGCCGTGCGGCGATGCAGGCCGATCCCGACTGGCAGGCCTATCTCGCCGCGAGTGCGGAGCTCGGCGCGCTGGAGCATCAGGAAAACAAGCTGATGAAACCGGTCGATTTCTTCGCCGTGCCCGTGCGGGGATGAGGGCGCCCCGCGCGCGGCACACGCTTTCGTCATTGCCCCGCGCGGGCTTTCATAACCCCCCGTTAACCCTGACAGGTCCTTAATCGCAACACGACGATCCGATCTTCGCAACCGCCCGAATCCGCTCATACTTTCGACAGAATCGGCGGCGAACGAAGGATCGGACCGGAGGTGCCTGCGGGGCATTCCTTGTCCGCGCGGCGCATCCGTCGTGAATGCCGTTCGAGCCCGGCGGGACCCGATTGCCCGCCACATGCTCCAGAGAGGACCGTTCGATGAACCCCGCCGATGCGATCGAAGCCGTGCCGCTGGCTTCCCATGATCTCTCGCTCTGGGGCCTGTTCTGGCAGGCCCATATCGTGGTGCAGCTGGTGATGGTCGGGCTCGCAGCCGCCTCGATCTACAGCTGGGCCATCATCATCGACAAGACCCTGACCTTCCGCCGCCTGAACCGGGCGATGGACCGGTTCGAGGATGTGTTCTGGTCGGGCCAGTCGCTCGAGGAATTGTATCGTTCGTTGCAGGACCGCCCGACGACGGGCATGGCCTCGGTCTTCGTCTCGGCCATGCATGAATGGCGCCGTTCCTTCGAGGGCGCGGCGCGTTCCTTCGCCAGCCTGCCCCAGCGTATCGACAAGGTCCTCGACGTGACCATCCAGCGTGAGGTGGACCGGCTCGAGAACCGGCTGATCTTCCTCGCCTCGATCGGCTCCGCCGGCCCCTATCTCGGTCTGTTCGGCACGGTCTGGGGGGTGATGACTGCGTTCACGGCGATTGCTGGCTCCAACAATACCAGCCTTGCCGTTGTGGCGCCGGGCATTGCCGAGGCGCTGTTTGCCACCGCGATCGGCCTGTTTGCCGCAATTCCGGCGGTGATCGCCTACAACAAGCTGCAGAGCGAAGTCTCACGGGCCCAGGCCCGGATGGAGGGCTTTGCCGACGAATTCTCGGCGATCCTGGTCCGCCAGGTCGACGAGCGCATGGCCCAGGCGGCGTGAGGTGTTGCGATGGTGATGTCTCACGGCGGGCCGGGCAATGACGGCGGCGGCGCGCGCCGGCGGCGGCGCGGGCGCAAGCGCGCCATCAACGAGATCAACATGACGCCGTTCATCGACGTCATGCTGGTTCTGCTGATCGTCTTCATGGTCTCGGCCCCGCTGCTCTCGGCGGGGGTACCCCTCGATCTGCCCGAGAGCCGGGCCGGCGCGCTGAATGTCGAGAGCCGGCCGATCACGCTCTCGATCGATGCGCAGGGCCGCGTCTTCCTCGACGATGACGAAATCCCCGACGCGGATATCGTCACGGCGATCGGTGAGCGGGTGAGCGAGGGCGCGCAGGATCGCGTCTATGTGCGCGGCGACCGGCGGGTCGATTACGGACGCGTCGCGGAGGTGATGTCGATCGTCACGGATGGCGGCTACCGGCGCGTGGCACTTGTCACGCTGCCGCAGGCGGAACAGTGAATTCAAAGGGATGACGGCCTTGGCCTCTTGGTTTCGCGAACCGGGACTTCTGCTCAGCACGGTGGCGCATGTCGCGCTGCTGACGGCGGGGCTCGTCTCGTTCTCGCAGATCGCGCCCCTGGCCGACGCCGATGAGGG
>NZ_DATGCW010000016.1:0-3050 GCF_035311605.1 Saliniramus sp. | reverse complement strand
GCGCTCCAGCCCTCGTTGGCATCGACGATGATGCGGGCCCCGGGCGCGCCGCGCCGCACCGCCTCGAGCCGGGGCATGTCGTCGGGCGTGCCCAGCTTGATCTTGAGCAGCGGGCGATGCGCGTGCTTCGCGGCCTGCGCCTGCATTGCGCCGGGGCTGTCGAGCGAGAGCGTATAGGCGGTGATCTCGGGCCCCGGCGCGGGCAGCCCGGCCAGCTCCCAGGCGCGGCGCCCCGCGCGCTTTGCCTCGAGATCCCACAGCGCGCAATCCACCGCGTTGCGCGCCGCCCCGGCAGGCAGCAGCCCGTAAAGCCCATCGCGCGTCAGATCGCCCGGCAGCCCCTCGATCTGTGCCGCCACGCTGTCGAGTGTCTCGTCGTAGCGGGCATAGGGCACGCATTCGCCCCAGCCTGTCATGCCGCCGTCCCGGACATACACGGTCAATACCTGCGCCTCGGTCCGCGACCCGCGACTGATGGTAAAGACCTGCGCCAGCCGGAACGTATCGCGTGTCACCTCGATCTTCACGCACATCCCCCTTTCATCGTTCCAGAAATACTCCCGCCGGAGGCATCCGGCAGATGCCCCGCGCGGGCCGCCCGGATCAGAGCGCGGCGAGCGCGTCCACCAACTTGGCCGATCCGAAGCGGTAGGGGTCGGTTGCGGGCAGGCCCATCTCGGCCTCGACCTCGGCGAGGTAGTTCCGCGCGCCCTCGTCGTCCATGTGCTGCGTGTTCACCGACACGCCCACAACCTGGCAGTCGGGGTTGGCGATCCGCGCGAGCGGCAGCGCGGTGTCGCGCAATTGCGCGAGCGTCGGCATGCCATAGCCCGGCAGGCCGCGCATGTGGCTGCGCGTCGGCTCGTGGCTGAGGATCAGCGCGTCGGGCTGCCCGCCATGGATGAGCGCCATCGTCACCCCGGAATAGGAGACGTGAAACAGGCTCCCCTGCCCCTCGATCAGATCCCAGTGGTCGGGGTCGTTGTCGGGCGTGAGCCACTCCACCGACCCGGCCATGAAATCGGCCACCACCGCGTCGAGCGGCACGCCGTCGCCGGTGATCAGGATGCCGGTCTGCCCGGTGGCGCGGAACGTCGCCTTCAGGCCGCGCGCTCGCATCTCGCGCTCCATCGCCATGGCGGTATACATCTTGCCGACCGAGCAATCGGTGCCCACGGCCAGACACCGCTTGCCGCGCCGCTTCACCCCGTCGGCGATCGGATATTTGACCGACGGCACGCGCACGTCATGCAGGGTGCGCCCGGTCGCCTCGGCCACGGCCTTGAGGTCGGGCTCGTCGCGCAGCAGGTTGTGAAGCCCGGAGGCGAGATCGAACCCCTCTTCCAATGCGGCGACCAGCACCTTCTTCCATTCTGGGCTGATGATGCCGCCGCGATTCGCCACGCCGATGACGACAGTCTTGACGCCTGCGGCTTTCGCCTCTTCCAGCGTCATATCGGTCAGCCCCAGATCGGCCCCGCAGCCGGGCAGCCGGAACTGGCCCAGGGCATTCTCGGGGCGCCAGTCGCGGATGCCGATGGCCACCTTGGCGGCCAGCATGTCGGGCGCATCGCCCAGGAACAACAGATAGGGGGTCTCGATCATGGCAGATGCTCCAAGCGTTCGGAATTCAGGGGAATTTGCGATGACTCAAACGCGATTTCATACGCATTTCAATGCGAAAGGCAGAATTATCGCATGATCCTGCTGCAAATCGTCCGGACGCCCGAATTTTCTGCGATCCGTGCTCATGCGTGGCCAGCGTGATCCGCGACGGAAAAGCCGCTTGCAGAGCGGTGCGCAATTTCATACCCAAAGCCGCGACGTTCACGCAATTTCCTTAACCAACGGAGCGACCCCAAGATGAGCTTTCGCCTGCAACCGCCGCCGCCCGCCCGTCCGAACCGCTGCCAGCTGTTCGGCCCCGGCTCCAACACCAAGCTGTTCGAGAAAATGGCGGCAAGTGCTGCGGACGTGATCAATATCGACCTTGAGGATTCCGTGGCCCCCACGGACAAGGATGTGGCGCGCAAGAATACGATCGAGGCGATCAACAGCGTAGACTGGGGCAAGAAAACTCTCTCGGTGCGCATCAACAGCCTCGATTCGCCGTTCTGGTATCGCGACGTGGTGGACCTTCTGGAACAGGCCGGTGACCGGCTCGATCAGATCATGATTCCCAAGGTGGGATGCGGCGGGGATATCTATGCTGTCGACGCGCTCGTAACCGCAGTCGAGGCCGCAAAGGGACGCAAAAAGCGGATCGGTTTCGAGGTGATCATCGAATCCGCCGCCGGCATCGCCCATGTCGAGGAGATCGCCGCCGCCAGCCCACGGATGCAGGCGATGAGCCTCGGGGCTGCCGATTTCGCGGCCTCGATGGGCATGTCCACCACCGGCATCGGCGGCACGCAGGAGAATTACTACATGCTGCATGAGGGCGCGAAATACTGGTCGGACCCGTGGCATTGGGCGCAGACCGCGATTGTCGCGGCCTGCCGCACGCATGGTATTTTGCCGGTCGATGGCCCGTTCGGCGATTTCTCGGATGACGAAGGCTTTCGCGCGCAGGCGCGCCGGTCTGCCACGCTCGGGATGGTCGGCAAATGGGCGATACACCCCAAGCAGATCGCCCTTGCCAATGAGATTTTCACCCCGTCCGACGAGGCGGTCGCGGAAGCGCGTGAGATCCTTCAGGCGATGGAAGAGGCGACCGCACGCGGTGAGGGGGCCACGACCTACAAGGGCCGTCTGGTCGATATCGCCTCGATCAAGCAGGCCGAGGTGATCGTCAAACAGGCCGAGATGATCTCGGGTCAGTAACCCGCATACGAACAAAACAGACCCGGCGCGGCACGGCTGCGCCGGTTTTTTCGTGCGCCGCTGTCACAAGGCGCGCCTCTGCCTCGTCTTATGGGCAAAGGAGGTGCTGCATGACACGATTTCCACTTTTCGTCCTGGCCGCGTGGTTCGCGATTACCGCGCTCTGGCTGCTGATTTCGCCGGCGGGTTTCTACACTACGATCCCCGGTGTCGCCGAGAGCGGTCCG